>JBEKWZ010000712.1:0-3116 GCA_049512555.1 Candidatus Sulfotelmatobacter sp.
TGGCGACTCCGATGTTGGCGTTCGCGGCGATCAAAGTCTGTTCCGCTTCTCGAATATCGGGCCGACGCTCGATGATCGTCGAAGGAACGCCGGCCGGAACTTCCGGCGGGAGTGTTTGCTCGACGAGCGAAGTCCCGCGCGTAATGTCTTGTGGGTAATTGCCGAGCAGAATGCTGATGGCGTCTTCTTCCTGAGCAATCTGTCGCTCCAGGTCAGGAATCTGCGCATTCGCAGTGTCGAGGACCTGCTGCGCCTGCAGCACATCCAACTTGGTGGCAACTCCGTGCTCAAGCCGCAGCTGGGTAAGTTTGACCGAATCGGTCTGGGTGTTGACGGTCTCGCGCGTGATCGCGAGTTGCAGATCAAGTTGCAGCAGCGTGAAATAGTCGGTCGCGACATCACTCACGAGGGTTAGCGCGACGACCTGTCGTGCATCTTCGGTAGCCAGCAGTTGAGCGCGGGCGGCTTCGTTGGCGCGGCGCAAGCGCCCGAAGAAATCCAACTGGAACGCCGCGTCGGCGGTCAAGGTCAGAAAGTTGTACCGGGACTGTTCGAGATTCTCCTTACCGCCGCTGAAGTTGGCGTTGCCCGATACCTGCGGAAACAGGCTGGACCGCGTAATAGCGAGCTGCGCGCGGGCTGCATTAATGCGTTCGCTGGCGAGTTGCAAATCGTAGTTCTGCTTCAGCGCTGTACGGATGAGCTCCTGCAGCTTCGGGTCTTGAAAGACCTGCCACCAGGGAAGGTCGGCATACGAGGCAACCTGCGCCTGAAGCTGAGGATTGTCTGCCGGATCTCGAAAAGAATTCGGAGTCTGAACGGCAGGGCGATGATACTTGGGCCCAACCATGCAACCGGCCAACATGGCCGATCCCACAATGACGGTCAGCAACTTTCCGATGTTCATTTTTTCGGGGTTCATAGCACGATTCCATTGAGCCCGCGTTCTCTTCGCGACCATGCAGCAGTCTCAGTCTCCTGGCGCGGGCGAATGCGCTGTTGGCAATATGCCGGATGCGGGTTCTCTTCCCGCGCCCGACCATTTCTCGACCATATAAAAAATGCCGGGGATGAAAAAGATTCCAATCGCGCTGGCGGCGAGCATTCCGCCGATTACCGCCGTGCCCATAATCTGGCGAGCGACCGAACCAGCCCCGCTCGCCGTCCACAGCGGAACGCAGCCCAGGATAAACGCGAACGAGGTCATCAGGATCGGGCGCAGCCGCAGCCTCGCGCCTTCGAGCGCGGCGTCGGCCAGCGGTTTTCCGTGTTCGTACTGGTCCTTGGCAAACTCAACGATCAAAATCGCGTTCTTCGCCGCCAAGCCAATTAACATGATCAAGCCGATCTGCGAATAGACGTCGGTTTCGATCTGCACCATATACGGTGGCAGGAAAACGCTGAGCAGAACACGGCGTAGCCACAGCACCAGAAACGCTCCAAAGACCGCCACCGGCGTGCTGAGCAGTACGCTGAACGGCAGCGACCAGCTTTCATAAAGAGCCGCCAGAATCAGGAACACGAACAACAGCGACAGGCCGAAGATGGCCGCGGGGGGCACTCCCTGGCGCGCTTTCTGTTCCAGATATGAGATGCCGGAGTAGTCGAATCCCATCTCTCGCGGCATGGTTTGTTTGAAAACTTCTTCGAGGGCCGCGGTCGCCTGGTCCGCGCTGTAGCCCGGCGCAGCGCTCCCGTTGATCTGTGCCGAACGGTACTCGTTAAAGCGTTGCGTGAATTCGGGGCCGAGCTGCGATCTCACTGTGGTGAGCGTAGACAGCGGAACGTTCTCGCCCTTGTTGTTGCGGACATAGAATCGTCCCACATTATCGGCGCTGGCGCGATCTTCGCTTTCGGCTTCGATGTAGACCTGCCACTGGCGGCCAAAGCGGTTGAAGTAATTGATGAAATATCCGCCCATGAATGCCTGGATGGTGCGGTAGACGTCGGAGAGATTCACCCCTTGCTTCAACACCTTGTCACGATTCACGTCGACGAACTTCTGCGGAACGCTCGGCAAAAAAGTCGTGCTCAGGCTGGCGATCTCCGGCCGCTTTCGCGCCGCTTCAAGAAACGTGTTCAAGTTTTGCGACAGAAATTGGATGCTGCCGCCAGAGCGGTCTTCGAGGATGAAAGTAAATCCGCCGGCGGTGCCCACGCCCGGAATGGCTGGCGGTGAAAAACTGAATGCAATTCCCGCCGGCAACTTCGACAGCTGCTGATTCAGGTGCGCCTTGATCGCCTGAAACTGCTCGGCTCTGGAAGTGCGTTCATCCCACGGCTTCAGCGTGACGACGAAGAAAGCGTTGTAGCTGGTGCGAACAAAACTCAGCAAGCTGAAGCCGATGACGCTGGTCGTGTACTTCACGCCCGGCGTATTCGCCATAATGTTTTCGATCTGTGCCGCTGCCTGTGATGTTCGCTCCAACGATGCGTCATTGGGCAATTGCAGGTTCACATATACATAGCCCTGATCTTCATCGGGAAGGAAGCTCGACGGCACGCGACTGGAGAAGAATCCGGCAGCAAGGCAAAACGCCAGCAGAAGCACGACCACCACGGCCGTCTTCTTGAGCAGCACGCCGCTCCAGCCGACATAACCCTCGGTGGCCCGCTCAAAAATCCGGTTAAACCAATCGAAGAATCTCCGCAGCGGGCCATGGCTCTCTTCGCGCGGTCGAAGCAGCAATGCGGCCAGGGCAGGGCTGAGTGTTAGCGCGTTGAACGCAGAGAGAATTACCGAGATGGCGATCGTGACTGCAAATTGCTGATACAGCCTGCCAGTAATCCCGGGAATGAATGCGGTGGGCACGAATACGGCGGAGAGAACCAGGGCGATTCCTACCACCGGGCCCGACAGTTCCTCCATCGCCTTTAACGCTGCATTCTTCGGAGTCATGCCTTCTTCGATATGCCGTTCCACGCCTTCGACGACGACGATCGCGTCATCGACCACCAGACCGATCGCCAGCACCAGGCCGAACAGAGAGAGTGTGTTGATGGAAAAACCGAACAGCGGGAAGAGTACAAACGTTCCCACAAGCGACACCGGCACAGCCAGCAGCGGGATCAGGGTTGAGCGCCAGCCTTGAAGAAAAAGATAAACAACGATAATG
>JBEKWZ010000713.1:0-3115 GCA_049512555.1 Candidatus Sulfotelmatobacter sp.
CCTTCGGATCAGATTTGGCTTCGGCGACAACCGGCTCTGCGATCTTCTCTTCAGCGATCTCTGCGTCGGCGAACTTCGCTTGGGCAGCTTTGGCTTCGTCGATCTTTGCGTCTTCGAACCTTGCTTCAGCAGTCTTGCCCTTCACCTGGGCAGCGGCTGCGGCCAGCGCCGCAATCTCCTCCGGAGTCACATCCTTGGGCAGACCTTCGAAAGCCAAGGCGCCAAGATCGACCCGTTCCCCCTCCGCCTGTTGCCTGGTGGCGTGCGGAGAGTCCATCGGCCTGTGCTCGACCGTCGTGCGCAGGTCCTTGTTCATGGGGTTGTAATACGCGGAATCGTCGGCTTCTTCTTGCGCGACCTTTTCCTCTCGCGCGACCTGGGCCTTGTCTTTTTTCTTGGGGAAGACGATGCGGTTCTTCCAGCTTGAGTCTTCTTCCACGGCGACGGTCTTGTCGTACTTGGCTTCGTCGAGGGCGGCATTGGCGCGGGCAAAGCGGCCCGGTTTGGAGGACTCAGGACGAGGCACAATCTTGTCTTCGAGCTTGCTGAGGGCGCTCAGCAACTCGCTGGCTTCAAAGGGCTTGACGATGAAACCGTCGGCGCGTGCGCGCTTGGCTTCTTCGGGCTTGAAGGGCTCCAGCTTGCCCACGGTGAGCAACACCGGAACGCGCGAAGTTTCCTGCGCCTCTTTCAGGCGCTGGCACACTTCGAGCCCGCTGTAGCCGGGCATATACACATCGAGAACGATCAGGTCGGGCTTCTGCTCGGCGATCTTCTTGAGAGCGGCGGACCCGTTGTTGACGGTAATGACTTCGTATCCCGCGTCCGCGAGAATCTTCCGCCCCATGTTCTGGGCGGTCACGCTGTCATCGGCGAGCAATATCTTCCGGGCCAAAGGTTTCCTCTGCTGAGGGGAGATAGCCCGAAGGTAACCCGAGCCACACCCTAAGTCAATGACGCAGAAGGGTAGTAACCGGTTACCAGTGGTCAACACCTAGTGCGTAGGGTGGGGCCGACACGCCCGTCCGCCACCTTTTGCAGCTTGATTCTGCTGGGCTCGGGGCCGAGCTTGGCTTTACTTGTGGCAGTCGGGTCGGTTTCTGAAGCTCAAATCGATAACCAAAGTCAAAGGCGGCGGACAGGAGTGTCCGCCCCACACGTGCGCCGGATTTAGAACGGAATAAGCTTTTTGAGGCCTTTTTTCTTCTTTTTCTTGCTGCTGGAGATTTCTTGGTCGCTGGCTGGCGCGGAACTGTCGGCGCTTGCCGTGGCGGAAGACGAGGCATGTCCCTGCTGGATTTCGTTGACCTGGGTGGGTGGAGGCAGAGCGGGATCGCCACCGCTGTCGGTCGTTTTCAGTTCGTTGGGATCGGCGGGCGCAGTCGGAGTTAGTTCATTGGGATCAGGCTTGGCGGGCGGCGCGGTCGCTGAAAAATTACTGGCAAAAGGCGATGCACCTGGCGCAGTCGCATTGGGAGGAGTGGCCGCCGTGGGCTGCTCGGGATTCAGGATATCCACTCCCATGGAGTTCTTGCCCTTTTCAGGCAGGCCCATGGCAGCGAAGGCCTGTTTATTGGCAAGATCCCTCGCCGCCACCGGCTCCGGATCAACCAGAGTCGGATCGCCGCTTCGCGTCGCATTCGCCACGTCCGGGCCGCGCTTGATGAGGTTCATTAATCCCTGGACCGTGTTGGACTCGCCACGGCTCTCGATTTCAGCTTTGTTTCTTGCGACGTCCCCTTTGGTCGGTCGCGGGATGGGCTGGTGCATCGCGGCTAGGCGCTTGCCGGCATCGTCGGATCGATCCATCAGTGGATAGCGGGTGAGGATTTTGGCGTACGCCTCCGTCGCTTTCTTCGTAAGATCCTGGAGATATGGCTCCATTTTCGCTTTATCGCCCTCGCGGATGCACCCTCGCGGCAGGCCGTGGGCATCGCATGTGGGGGTTCGCCGCACGCGATCAATCTGTCCTTCATAATTCTGCCCCAGCAGATATAGAGCTTCATCGGCGCGGCTGTACAGCGGATATTCATTGATCAGGGTTTGCAGTCGCGCTTCCGACGCGAGATAGGACTGGCGCAGGTAGTAGAAGCGCCCGATTTCAAACTCGCGTTCACCCAGCACTTCCTGCACTTCCAACAGACGCTGCTTGGCTTCCGGCACCAGCTTGCTGTCTGGGTATTGCAGAATCATCTTGCGGTATTCGTCTTCGGCGCGCTTGGCGTGGGTGTAGTCGCGGTCGGCCTTTTCCATCTGCTGATAATGAATGTTTGCGATCTTCAGCTGCGCTTCGGCGGCCTCCGGCATGTTGGGGAAGAAGATTTCGAAATCGCTGTATTCCTGCTCGGCCTGCGCCAGAGCGGCGGTGCCGCCTTCCGCGTACCAGGAGTCGCCGACGGCCAGCTTGGCGCGGGCAATGAATTCGGAGTTCGGGTAGGTGTTGATGAGAGTCTGCAGGGTCAGGCGGGCCACGTCGAAGCGGTTGTGCCGCATGGCTTCCATGGCCTTGTCGAACAGGATTTTGTCGGGCTGCTTGGAATTAACTCCGGCCAGCGGGTTCACCGACTTTTTGTTGGTGCAGGCGGCGGTGATCAGCAGCAGCATGCCCAGGACGGTCATCAACAGAACGCGACGTGACATAGGACCTCGATTTGGTCGTGTAGGGGCCGGGTCTTTGACCCGGCCACCGAGCGGAACTTAGTCTTGCTTTTTGGGCCGACGGATCTTGACAGTGTCGGCCGTACGGAGCAGCCGGGCTTTGCCCGGCCCGACCGGGTCTGAGACCCGGTCCCACACAAGAACGAACTAAACTTTCAGCAGCGCAGCTTCCGTCGCTGCTTTCAGCAGCGCCTGCGCATTCTTGCTTGGATCACCATTGCCGAACACGGCGTTGCCCGCCACCAGAATTTCTGCACCTGCGTGGACCACGTCGGCGATGGTGTCGAGCGCCACGCCGCCATCCACTTCGATGCGGTAGTGCAGCCCGCGTTGGCTGCGAATTTCCGCTAACCGCCGCATTTTGTGCAGAGTGGACGGAATAAACTTCTGCGCCCCGAAGCCTGGATTTACCGACATCACGAGCACATAGTCCACAATGTCGAGCACTTCCGAGAGC
>JBEKWZ010000714.1:0-3114 GCA_049512555.1 Candidatus Sulfotelmatobacter sp.
TTCAGCCTTCAGCTCCCGCGGCAGTAGCGGACCGCGCGCCCGATCAGAAAGCGCCCCAGCAACAGGCGGCACAGCCGTCCTCGGCGAGCGCCGCCGCCGGAAATCGAACTCTTGAACCCGGACAGTCCGCATCGCAGGCCTCAGCCGCGCCGACTCCCAAAGGCGCCCAGGTCAATTCCGACGAAATCAGCGCGGTAGTGGCGCAAATGCTAGGCGCCTCCGGCGGAGGCGGAAACCTTTCCCCCGATTCCAACCTCGGCAGCGGCACGCCCAACATCAAAGACCAGCAGGTCACCATGGAAGGCGACATTGTCCACGGCAAATTCCTTACCGAGATTGGCGGCAAAGAAGTCTGGGTCACGATCTCCGGCCACATGGGCGAAAAGGACGGCTACGCCACCTTCGATCCCACAGAATTCAAAGTCGGAGACCTCGAAGTTCCCGTGTCACTCGTGAACCCCGCCCTGCAGAAGAAGCTGGCCGAAGAGCGCGACCGGCTGAAAGTTCCGAACAACTAAATGTGATCCTGAATTACGTGTCATCCTGAGCGGAGCCGTTTTTCGGGCGCAGCGAAGGATCTCCCGCTTACCCGGCCCAACGCGTAAGCCAAACTGCATCACTACCAACAACTGGCGTTGCGAGCAAACCAAAAATAGCTCAGCCTACTGCGGCTTCAAGTGATTCTCCGCCGCCACTTTTCCGTACCAGCGTCCCGAATCCTTAATCGTCCGCTGCTGCGTCTTGAAGTCGACATAAGTCAGCCCAAAGCGCTGGCTGAATCCTTCCGCCCACTCGAAATTGTCGAGCAAACTCCAGGCATGATATCCACGCACGTCCGCGCCCTCGGCGATGGCCCTCCCCAACGCCGCCAGATACTCGCGGTGATACGCCGTCCGCCGCCTGTCGTGAACTGCTCCGCTCGGGTCCGGACCATCGTTGTAAGAACATCCGCTCTCGGTAATCTCGATCGCCGGACGGTTGTAATCCCGCGTGATGCGGAGCACCGTGTCGTACAGCGCCTTCGGCCACACTTCCCAGCCGAAATCAGTTTTCGGTCCCTGCTGCCCGCCATCCATCTTTACCGGGAACAGCCATTCCTGCGCGTGCGAGAACCGCTCCATCGTGCTGGTCGCGGACGCGATCGTCCGGTAATACGGATTGATGCCGATAAAATCCAGAGGCGCCCGTGTTTTCTCCATGTCGCCGGGTTGGATCCGCATGGCCGTCTCCGGCAGAAACGCGAGCGCCTCAGGATATCGTCCCCGCAGCGCGGGCTCCAAAAACCAGATGTTGGTGATGGCGTGCGCTCGCTCCGCCGCCAGCTTGTCTTCCTCGGAATCGGTGGCTGGTTCGCACGCCGACATGCTGAATGCCGTGCCCGCCCGCGCCAAAGGACGCGCCGCCTTCAGCGCCCGGAACCCCTCGCCCTGCGCCAGATTCACCACATGCGTGGCCCGCAGAAAATCTAGCAAGCTCTTGCGCCCCGGAGCGTGCGTACCTTCCAGATGTCCCAGATCCACAAACGCGTCCGGTTCGTTAAAAATCATCCAATCGGTCACCCGGTCGCCCAGCGCCTGCGCCACCAGTTGCACGTAGTCGGCAAACCGCCCTGCAGTATCGCGATTGGGCCATCCTCCCGCATCTTCGAGCGCCTGCGGCAAGTCCCAGTGATACAGCGTGACCAGCGGGCGGATGCGCGCCTCGAGCAACGCATCCACCAGGCGGCTGTAGTGGTCGACGCCTTTCGCGTTCGCCGCGCCCGACCCCGAAGCCTGAATCCGCGGCCACGATATCGAAAACCGGTAGCTGTTCAGATTCATCGCTCGCATCAGGGCGATGTCCTCGCGCCACCGGTGATACGAATCGCAAGCCACGTCGGCGGTGTCGCCATTCTTGATCTTGCCCGGAGCATGCGCGAAACGGTCCCAGATCGACTCACCCTTGCCGTCTTCATTCCACGCGCCTTCAATCTGGTAAGCGGCCGTGGCCGTGCCCCAGAAAAATCCTTTCGGAAAATTCGCTTCGAAGGATGTATCAAACTGGTGTGCCCGCACCGCAGCCGGCGCCGTTCCAGCCTTCGACGAAACACTGCAGCCGGAAAATGCAGCGGGCAGCCCCAAAGCGGCGCTGGCCCCGAGCATCGATTGCACAAACCTACGGCGTGTCAGACGCAACTGGAGAAGTCTCCTTCGAGAACCGGGACAAGCGTGGCAGGACTCAGGCCATCAATCGAAGTGTGATCAAGTTTCTACGTTCTGTCCAGTTTGTATGCTGGGACGTCCTCACGAAAAATGCAGGAATGCGCCGTCCGGGCGAAGATTGCCACGCCCTCACTCCGGATGCAGACTGTCATACATCTTCCACAGCTTGTCGGCGGTCGCGCGATAAATCACCCAGCCGTTGCCGCCATCCGTAATTTCGCGAAACAGAAACTCGCCCCGCCCATCGCCATCGGCGTCGACCACGTCAATCAATTCCAGGCGCGGCGTCAGGTCGAGATGATACTTATCCGTGACTCCCACATAGATCGGCTGCAGGTTGTTATAAGTGTCCGGATAAGCCACCATCAGCACCGAATACTGCAGCGCAGAATCAGAGTCGGCCTGCGCAGCGCCCGTGGCCGGCGGCATGTGCGCAAGGGCGCTGAACACCATCACTGGCTGGTTGATGGTCCAAACGTCGAATGAGGTCATCTTCACGTTATCGAGAATCGGATCCTTCGTCTTCACCGCCGCCTTCGCGGCCGCGCCGCGCCGCGCGCCCTGCCCAGTTACAGCGGTCGGTGAAATCGTCGCCTTCGCCAGCGCCGCCACGTAGGCGCGAACTTTTTGCTTGGCCAGCGCGACCATTTGCTCTCGGCGATCTCCCTCTTCGCCCTTGATCCACGTAAACGCATACGACCGGGCCTCCGGTCCAGTCGCATCGGAAATCGCGGGAACCAAATCAACCGGCGCCGTGTCGGCCTTAGCCTGAGCAGCTTTCGCCGCATCCGCGGCCTGGGCTGCGGGGGACGCCGCAGAGGATGCCGCGGACGAAGACGCGGACGACGACACCGCTCCCGGTCTGCTGTAGCCGGGCACGTCATCCTCGGGCAGCGGCTCGACGGGCTTCCCA
>JBEKWZ010000715.1:0-3110 GCA_049512555.1 Candidatus Sulfotelmatobacter sp.
CCGGGCAACTACTATGTGGAACTCGTGGGGGAAGGCGGGACGAATTTTGATTTGTTTCTGAAATCTGCGACCGCGGGGAATCGCGATGTGGACGAGGCGGGTATCAGCGTGAATGGCGCCTCAGTAGTGCTCGACGTGGTGGCGAGCGCAAACGGTGCCAGTGCCGAGGGCATGGTTACGGATCAGAAAGGCGAGCCGGTGGCGAACGCCGTGATCGTTGCTGTGCCGGAGCCGCGGCTGCGCGCGCGGGTTGAGCGCTATCGCACAACGGAGAGCGATCAGAGTGGACGGTTCGCGCTGCACGGAATTCAACCTGGCGATTACACCCTGTTTGCCTGGGAGAACGTGGACGGCGAGGCCTATTACAATCCTGAATTTCTCAAAACATACGAAACGCAAGGAAGCGCGCTGCGGGTGAGCGAAGCGGATCGGAAGACGATGCAGTTGGTCGTGATCCCCGAGACGGACGAACAGTAGACGAACAACAGTAGACACGATTACATCAAAAACGAAGACTAAAGCGCTTTGTGCGGGGATTGCCGCATACTAGAATAGCGGAATCTTTGAAGGGCAGACCTTAAAGAGCAAATTTTGTGGGGGTCGCGGTGCACACACATACAAGAATGCTGCTGACTGTTTCCTTTCTTCTGATTTCGTGCGGCATATGGGCGCAGGAGCAAGAGAAGGATCACCTTGTCGACGTCGATTTGCTGGCGCGGCTTTCGTATCAGAGCTCCACGGTAGTGGCGGGATGGGGAACGGGGCACGTATGTATTGCCGTCACGCGCGACGGGGAGTATCGAATTGTCCGATCGTTGGACTACGGTCAGACGCAGCGGCTGCGCGGGGAAATGCCGAAGGATCAATTGCAGCAATTGACCCAGTTGCTGGGAGCTGCCGAATTCCGGGCGCTTTCTGGGGATCATGTGGGGGTGATTCGTCAGGACGCGGAAGTGTTTGGGGCGGAGATTCCGGGCCCGATGCGGGAGCACATGGACGGAGCGCGGCAGTGGATGGATCGTGACGTCTGGCGGTTGCAGTGGCTGAATGCCGACGGCGAGAGTCCGTTCCCGGGTTCGGTGGCCAAGGTGGTGGACTGGCTGCGGCATTTTGAGCCGAAGAATGGGAAGGCTTTTGTGTACGCTGAATTTCCCGATGTCTGTCCCAATCGTGGACTGCGCTTGGTGCAACCGGCGGTTGCGGAGAATGCGCATCCCTGATCGGACGGTTGTGTTGTCTTACTTTTCTTACCAGCGGTGCGTCTCTACAACTTGCGAATTGGCGTCGGCGGCCTTGCTTTCGTCAGCGTGGATCTTGCCATCCTCCTCGGCATAAAAAGAGCGGTGCTGGGCGTCGAGATTCCTCGGTGTCATGGTGAGGAAGAAACCATCTTTCTTGCCTTTGAATCCCACGGTGTAGTCGCCGCGTTCGGGGTTGACCATACGCTGGGTGAAGGTGCCGGTGTGTACCAACTGGGTGAGCGAGGTGGCGTAGTGGCCGTATTGCCTGTTAAAAAGCATTTGGGCGCGCATGACAACGCGCGTGTAGGCGAGCGCGTTGGACTCGGAATCAGAGCGCGCCGGGTCGCCGTGGTATTTGGGCGTGTAGGTTGGAGCCTGGGGCGCGGGTGATGCGCCGGGCTCGGCAGGAGGCGCGTCCTGAGCCGGCAGTGCACATGCGGCCAGTAAAAGCATTGCGAGGAGAGTGAAGAACTGCGTGAGTCGTGGCATGCGATTGGTTCTGCGATCGATCATTTTAGTCATGCGAGTGGAGTGTTCTCTCCGTCTTTTGGTTACCTGCGGTGACGCGTTCTGGAAATATTAAGAGCGTTCTGAAACTTCGACTGCCAATGGCGCGTTTCGGCTGATTTTTCCATGTTACTCCCGTAATTTCCCTCCGGTCACCTTCTCTTTGCTTTGTGCCGAATTATTACTATGCTGAGTAGAAGAATCTAACCCTACAGGGAAAACTATGAAAGCAGCAGTAGCCAGAAAACCAGTGATTCGAATCGCGGTGGTGGAAAGCGATCCATTGCGCTTCGTCGGGTTCCGCGCGCTGTTCGACTCTGAGCCTGAGTTCGAACTTATTTCAGCCGCATTGCCCGAGATCAGCACGCTGCAAGGCATCGATCTTATTCTGCTCGGCAACCGTAACGGACAAAACCTGTTTGACGTGATGGCCAGCCTGAAGGCCACGCGGCCGGATTTGCGGATCATCGTGACCGGTTCTGGAATCGACGAGGAAACCATTCTGAAGGCGATTGCGTCCGGAGCCAAGGGTTATGTCGACGAAGCGGCCACACCGGCGGAGTTTGCGCAGGCGATCCGTATTGTGAATCAGGGATCGGTCTGGGCTCCGCGGCGGGTGCTGTCGATGTTCATCGAGCGCGTGTCCTCGTCCCCGGGACGGATTTTTCCGGCGGGCCGGGTGACCTTTACCGACCGCGAGAAGGAAGTGCTGGAGATGCTGGTCGCGGGCCGCTCCAACAAAGAGATTGGCGGACAGCTTGGGATCGAAGAGCGCACGGTGAAAGCACACGTGGCCAAGTTGATGCGCAAGGTGGGCGTGCAGAATCGGATTGCGTTGTCGGTGCATGCCATTACGCATTCGCTGGTGGTGACGAAGTAACGCGCTTCGAGTTTTGAGCTACGAGTTGCGAGTATGAGCGACTCGCTCGAACGATGGATTTTGAGTGCATCCGCCGGGTGAGGCATGGTGCTCGTAACTCAAAGCTCAAAGCTCAAAGCTCAAAGCTCAAAGCTCGTAGCTCGGTGTAACTTCCGGGCACTTACCTTCGTAATCTTGTGAGCCTTGAGAACGTATCGCATACTCGGCTCACCTACCACAGAACCTGGGAGACGGGGTTGAGAGTGGCGATTAGGGTCACTGCTTTCAGCCCCGCATTTTTTTTGCCCCAGGGCTAAAGCCCTCAAATTTCTAGATGCGCTTACGCGGGCCCTTCGGCGCGCTTTGCTTGCTCAGGGCAGGCTCTAAGGGGCCGCTCTTCCACGGGGCCTGTCCACCGCGCCGCGTCCCCGATGCAGCTCTTCCACAGCGCGCCTTCGCCACGGCTTCATTTACAATCCAAGTACAGATCCCAGTGAAATCTT
>JBEKWZ010000716.1:0-3108 GCA_049512555.1 Candidatus Sulfotelmatobacter sp.
GCACAATCCCAATATTATTTTTGCGGCGTTGTGGCAGGCGCGGCGCACGTCGTGGAGTATGGCGAGCGGAGGCCCGGGTAGCGCCATCTACCGCTCGAACGATGGAGGCACAACCTGGAAGCATCTTGAGGAGCACGGCCTACCCAAGGGACCGTATGGAAAAATCGGCGTGGCTGTGGCCGCGAATTCCGATCGCGTGTATGCGCTGATCGAAGCCCACAATCCGGATGGCGGGCTCTATCGCTCCGATGACGGCGGCGAGTCGTGGCAACTGGTGAATCCCGATCACAGTCTGTGGCAGCGTCCGTGGTATTACATGCATGTGATCGCCGACCCGCGCGACGAGAACGTTCTCTACATCATGAATGTCGAGTCGTACAAATCAACCGATGGCGGACATTTATTCAATAAGGTCCACGTGCCGCACGGCGACAACCATGGGCTGTGGATCGATCCACAGAACACGCGACGCATGATTGCTTCGAATGACGGCGGAGTGACGGTGACGCTCGACGGCGGCAAGAACTGGACGCTCGAGGATAATCAGCCGACGGCGCAGTTCTACCACGTCACCACCGATACGGCAGCGCCTTATCGGGTGTACGGAGCGCAGCAGGACAGCGGGACGGTTGCGATTGTCAGCCGCAGTGATGACGGATCGATTGGCCACAGCGACTGGTACGACGTGGGCGGGGGCGAGGCCGGTTACATTGCGCCTGATCCGCGCGATCCGAATGTGGTTTACGCGGCCGATTATCAGGGAAACATCACACGCTATGACCGGCACATCGGGCAGGTGAAAGCGATCACCGAAGTGCCAGAGCTTTCTGACGCGCATGGGGCCGCGAACCTGGAACATCGCTTCCAGTGGACGGCGCCAGTCATGCTTTCTCCGCACGATCCGAACACGCTGTATCACGCAGGGGAACGGCTGTTCAAAACGACGGACGGCGGAGTGCACTGGCAGGCCATCAGTCCAGACTTGACGCGCAATGATAAGGAGAAACAGAAAGTTTCGGGCGGCGACATTACGATCGACGACTCGGGCACGGAATACTACGACACGGTTTTCGCGCTGGCGGAATCGCCGATCACCAAGGGAATGCTCTGGGTGGGGACGGACGACGGCTTGATTCAACTCACGCAGGACGAAGGCAAGACCTGGACCAACATCACGCCGAAAGATATGCCCGACTGGAGCCGCATCAGCCAAATTGATGCGTCCACTTTCGATGCCGGGACGGCGTATGTGGCCGTGGATCGGCACCAGTTCGACGATCTGCGTCCGTATATTTACAAGACGGCCGACTACGGCAAGACCTGGACGAAGCTGGGGCAGGGAATTCCTGACAGCACATTCGTGCGTGTGGTGCGCGAAGATCCGAAGAAGCGCGGGCTGCTGTACGCCGGAACGGAAACGGGCGTCTACGTGTCGTTCAACGACGGGGCGAACTGGCGTCCGCTGCAATTGAATCTTCCGACCACGCCGGTGCACGATCTCGCCATTAAAGATAACGATCTGGTCGTGGCCACGCACGGGCGGGCGTTCTGGATTCTCGACGACCTGTCTCCGCTGCGGCAATACAGCGACGACGTCGCGAAGAAGGATGCGTTCCTGTACGCGCCCGCAATGGCTTACCGGATTCAGGCGGGAGCCGGCGGCGCCGACCGGCATCCTTCGAAACGGACGGGGCAGAATCCTCCGGCGGGCGCAGTGATCTATTACTTCCTGAAAGATGCGCCGAAGGCGGAGACCGAGGCGAAAATCGAAGTCCTTGACGCGTCGGGAAAAGTTATTCGCAAATACTCAAGCGCCGAGTACAACCCGCTGGACGAGCCGCCTGATCCTGACGATAAAAAGCCGGAGAAGCAACTCAAACCGGACGCGGGGCTGAACCGATTCGTGTGGGATTTGCGCTATGACGAGGCGCATCACGTCCCGGGATACTATCTCTGGGAGTACGGCGCCGGAGCGCGGGGTCCAGTGGCTGCTCCTGGCCACTACGGGGTCCGGCTGACGGTGGGCAATCAAAGCCAGACGGCTTCGTTCGATTTGAAACTGGATCCGCGGGTGCAGGTCGGCCAGGCTGATCTGGAGCAGCAGCTCAACCTGCTGCTGCAGACGCGCGACGAACTGAGCCGCGTCTACGACGCAGTGAATCAGATTCAGGACGTGCGTTCGCAGTTGTCGGGACTGAAGCGGCGGTTGCCGGAAAACGCCAGCACTAAGACGATTGTCAACGCTGCAGACGATCTGGAGAAAAAACTGGTCGCAGTGCGCGAGGAACTCATCAACCTGACGATCAGCGCCAACGAAGACTCGCTGGCGTATCCTCCGCAACTGGATGCGAAGCTGGCGTTTCTTGCGATGGATGTGGGCACCGCCGACTCAGCGCCAACCGAGGCGGAGCAGAGAGAATTCGAGAAGCTGAAGCGGCAGAGCGGGGAACTGATTGGGCGCTGGGAGGACTTGCAACGCCGCGATCTAGCCGCGTTTCAGAAGCTGACCGCCGAAGGTAGCTTATCGACGGTAGTGGTGCCGCCGCCGGGGCGGGCGACGGAGGATGAGAATCCGGCGCACTAAACTGTTTTGTTCGATCTACACTTTACTTCTGCATCTTACGAGGCCGGAAAGGGCAAAAAAAATCCCCATGTCTCGCGATGGACGCGAGACATGGGGCACTCGCCTTCTCCGGACCTTGTGAGTGATCGCGTTACTTCCTATTACTTCCGTGCCACTTCCATAGCACCGATGTGCCTTGTTCGAGTGACGGCGCGTTGCTATTGTGCCGATAGAGACATTGAGGTTCCTCCCCTGAGGATCAATGAAGTCGATCCGGAATTTGGGGGTGTCTATGAAAAAGATGCACCTGTTCTACGCGGCGATTGGCTTTGCGGTGGCCCGCTGGATTTTCAAGCGGCAAGCCGTGGTAGACCCCGTTACACGTTTCCGGTCGCAGGGCCTTCTGTAGGCGGTTTTTCCTGGGGCTTGGGCGCGCGCCCCGTTGCGCCTCCATTTCGTCAGCGCGCGCCCATTGCTTTGCTCCTCTGCTTTTAGTGCTCCCTGAAGTAACCGTTACCAAGGTTTGCCCGCATCATCCCTGTTTT
>JBEKWZ010000717.1:0-3105 GCA_049512555.1 Candidatus Sulfotelmatobacter sp.
GAGTTGCCAAGACAGAAAACCAGGTCAAAGGGACCGGTAACGTGAGCCGGCAGATCCTCCCAGGTGCAGCACTTCAGCGGGACGTCCACATTGGCATTCCTGGCGGCAAGATCCGCTTGCTCGATCATTCCCGGGCTGCCATCCGAGCCACTGACTTCATAGCCAAGCTTGGCCAGCGCTATCGCGAACGTTCCGATTCCACAGGAGCAATCCAGGATGCGTGCCTTTGGACCGGCGTCTTTCAGGACGTCTTCGTTCTGCTCAAGCGCCGGCTTGCCCGAAGAGAAATGGTCCGAGTAGAGCCAGTGGTAGTTCGCAGCAAACTCATCGTATTGCGACATTGCACTCAACCTCGGACTTCGGTCGGCCAGGGTCACCTGGGAGCGTAGGGATCCCTTCGACTCCGCTCAGGGCAGGCTCTTCGACTGCGCCGAGGCATTTGCTTTCTGAATGCCTCGACTGCGCTCAGGATGACAACGGAAGAAGATTATTTTTCTCCCAGCTTTTCGAAGAAGCGGCAGATGGTTTCGATGCCGTGGTGGAAGTTGGGAATGTGGAACTTTTCGTTGGGGGCGTGGAGATTGTCGTCGGGAAGACCGAAGCCCATCATCACGCTGGGAATTTTCAGGACGTCCTGAAAGTCGGTGACGATGGGAATGGAGCCGCCGCTGCGGATGAAGACGGTTTCTTTTTTGAAAGTGTCGTGCAGGGCTTCGGTGGCGGCTTTGATGTAGGGGTTGTCGGTGCCGACGACCGCAGCCGGGCCTTTGCTGTGCACTTTGATGGTGGTTTCGATGCCCTTGGGGGTGAGCTTTTTCACGTACGCCGTGTATTTTTTCAGGATGTCGTCGGCGTCCTGGTTGGGGACGAGGCGCATGGAAACTTTCGCCGCGGCTTTGGCGGGGATTACGGTTTTGGCTCCGGCGGCGATGAAGCCTCCGGGCATGCCGTGAACTTCGAGAGTGGGGCGGGCCCAGGTGCGGTAGAGAACTGAGTAGCCGGGCTCTCCGGTCAGGACTTTCGAACCGACTTCGGTTTTGCGGTAGTGCTCTTCGTTGAAGGGCAGGCGCTTCCAGGCTTTCAGTTCGTCTTTGGTGGGGGCTTTCACTTTTGCGTAGAAGCCGGGGATCAGGATTTTGCCTTTGGCGTCTTTTAGTTTGCTGATGATTTCGATGAGGGCGAAAAACGGATTCGGCGCTGCGCCACCGTAGACGCCGGAGTGCAGGTCGGTTTTGGCGCCGCGGGCTTCGATTTCGGTGTAGACCAGACCGCGCAGGCCGACGCACAACGTCGGAAGATTGGGGGCGAAGAGTTCGGTGTCGCAGACCAGCGCGAAGTCGGATTTCAGTTTGGCTTTCTCCTTGGGAAGGAATTCTGAGATGGACTCGCCGCCGACTTCTTCTTCGCCTTCGAAAATTACTTTCACGTTGATGGGGAGTTGTCCGCCGCCGCTTTGCATCAGGGATTCGAGGGCTTTCACTTCCATCCAGAGCTGGCCTTTGTCGTCGACGGCGCCGCGAGCGTAAACATTGTTGTTGCGTTCGGTGGGCTCGAAGGGCGGAGTGTGCCATTCGTCGAGGGGCTCGGCGGGTTGGACGTCGTAGTGCGCGTAGCAGAGGACGGTGGGCTTGCCGGCGGCGTGCAGCCAGTCGGCGTAAATGAGGGGATGGCCCTTGGTGGGGATGATCTCGACGTTTTCCATGCCTATGGTGCGCAGGTTGTTGGCGACGTAGTCGGCGGCTTTCTGGATGTCGGGCTTGTGCTCTTCGAGGGTGCTGACGCTGGGAATACGGAGGAGATCTTTCAGTTCGTTCAGGAAACGCTGCTGATTATTGCGGGCGAAATCTACGGCAGGGGAGGCCATGGGTCGGTCCTTTCACGGGAGAGATCAAGATTGCTGGAGCATGGTGTATGGGAAACGAAACAGTATAGCGCGAAGGGCGTGGGCGCTGCGGGGCGAGATGTAGCTGGCTGGGTCTCTACGAGTTGATGACGTGTTTCTCGGTCGCGAGAAAAATCCCCACTTCTCGCGCACAGAACGCGCGAGAAATGGGGCACCCGCTTTTCGTGGAATCTGTTAGTGGAATCTCTTTGGGGAGAATGCGGTCAGGTCATGTTCGGGAGTGCGGCCTTCGATGACTGCGGTCATGACTTCGGTGGTGATGGGGGCCAGGAGGATGCCGTCGCGGAAGTGGCCGGTGGCGGCGTAGTAGCCGGGGATGTGTGTCGCGCCGAGGATGGGGAGCGCGTCGGGAGTTCCGGGGCGGAGGCCGGCCCAGTCTTCGAGGATTTTGGCGTCGGCGAGTTTGGGGACGAGTTCGAGCGCGGATTTGTGGAGGCGTTGGATCGTCGTGACGTCGGTGCGTTTGTCGAATCCGGCTTCTTCGACGGTGGCGCCGACCAGGAGACGGCCGTCGCTGCGGGGGATGAGATAGACGTTGTGTGTGCGGATGACGTGCCGGATCAGGTCACGCTGCGGCATGAGGAGGCAGAGCATTTGGCCTTTGACGGGGCGCGTGGGGATTGAGTGCGGACCAATTTGTGCCGCCCAGGCTCCGGCGCAGTTGACGACTTTGGAGGAGTGGAATGCGGTCTTAGTCGTGATCACGCCGGTGGCGCGGCCGTCGGTTATTGCGACGGCGGTGACTTCGTCGCCGGAGGAAAAATCAACGGCGCGATGCTTGGCAGTTTTCCAGGCGGCTGCTGTGAGCACGCGGGGATCGACGCTGCGCTCTTTTAGATAGGCCGCCAAATTCTCCGAGTCGACGAGCGCAGGCTCGATCTGATGCAGTGGCGCGAGCAGGGAATGCCTCGCTACGAATTCGGCATGCCGCTGCGCGTGCTCCGGCGATGGAAACGAAATCGTCCCTTGATCTCGCAAGTCGACTTTCATTCCGGACTCGAGTTCGAGTTCGTATGCGAACTCGGGATACATGCGGGCGCTGGCCGTCGCTAGCGGTTGGAGCGCGGCGGGAGTTTCGAGAGGGCAGTCGACCAGCATGCCGCCGGCGGCGTGGGAGGCCTCGCGGCCGGGTTCTCCGCGCTCGACGACCAGGACGGTGGCGCCGCGCTTGCGCAGGGCGATCGAGAGGGAGAGGCCGATGA
>JBEKWZ010000718.1:0-3101 GCA_049512555.1 Candidatus Sulfotelmatobacter sp.
AAACATTTCGAGCGCGACCTCGCCCAGTTACACCACACCGGCGACTGCGCTTACCGACAACGGGTCGCAGTTCGACGTCGTGGTCAGCAATTCCCTGGGAAACGCGACCAGCACGATGGCAACACTTACCGTGACCGCAACACCAGCACCCGTGGACGTGGTCACCTACCAGTATGACAACGGGCGCGACGGCGCCAATCAAGCTGAGACGACGCTGACGCCGGCCAACGTCAACTCCACGACCTTCGGCAAACTCGGCCTTTATTCGGCCGACGGCCTGGTCGATGGGCAGCCGCTCTACCTCTCTCAAGTCAGCATTCCTAGCCAAGGGACTCACAACGTTCTTTACGTGGTGACAGAACATGACAGCGTTTACGCCTTCGACGCCGACAGCGGAGCAACTCTTTGGAAAGTTTCTCTTCTGGGCGGGGGAGAGAGCACGAGCGACGATCGCGGCTGCTCGCAGGTATCGCCTGAAATCGGCATCACGTCGACCCCAGTGATCGACCGTGACAACGGGCCCAATGGCGCGCTTTACGCGGTGGCGATGTCGAAGAATGGCTTGAATTATTTCCAGCGCGTACATGCGTTGGACCTGACGACCGGGGCGGAGTTGTTCGGCGGCCCGGCCACCGTGCAAGCGACTTTCCCCGGGACCGGCGATGACAGCCAAAACGGCAATGTGATTTTCGATCCCGCGCAGTACAAGGAGCGGACGGGGCTGCTGCTCTCGAACGGCGTGCTCTACACCATGTGGGCCTCGCACTGCGATGACCGGCCCTACACCGGATGGATACTGGGATACGATGCGCTGACGCTGGCGCAGGTGCAGGTGCTCAACGTAACGCCGAACGGCAACGACGGCGCAATTTGGATGTCGGGCGCCGCTCCGGCCGCGGACTTGAACGGCGACATTTATTTTCTCGATGCCAACGGCACCTTCGACACCACGCTCGATTCCAACGGCTTCCCCGTCTACGGCGACTTCGGCAATGGTTTTCTCAAGCTCTCCACGTCGCCTATCCTTACGGTGGCGGATTATTTCAACATGAAGGGAACGGTCGATGAATCGAATAACGATGAAGACCTTGGGTCGGGCGGCGCAGTGGTTTTGTTGGACTTGACCGACAACGGCGGGCACGTGCACCAGCTGGCCGTGGGCGCGGGCAAGGATTCCGTGATCTATGTTGTAGATCGCAATTCGATGGGGAAATTCGACTCCACCTCCGACAACATCTATCAGGAAATTTCGGGCGCATTGGACGGCCAGCAGGTATTTTCTAAACCGGCCGTATTCAACGACACGGTCTATTACGGAGCGGTGAGCGATTCGATTCGCGCGTTTCCGATTGCGAATGCCATGCTGGCAACAACGCCAAGTTCGAAGACCAGCCACACCTTCACGTATCCCGGCACCACGCCGACCATTTCAGCGAATGGCTCGAACAATGCGATTCTGTGGGCGGTGGAAAATACCAACCCTGCAGTTCTACACGCCTACGACGCCACGAATCTGGCGGCGACTGAACTCTACAACAGCAGCCAGGCAGCCAATAATCGTGACCACTTCGGAGCCGGAAACAAGTTCATGGTTCCGATTGTGGCGAATGGAAAAGTGTTTGTCGGCACGCCCAACGGTGTCGCAGTATTCGGCCTCCTCCCTTGATGGAAAGTTGTCATCATGAACCATTGCTCTTCGCGCAAAGCATGAGTCAGCCTTTTCTCTGACCCGCCTACTCTGATACAAATGTCGCGATGAAAACAGGACTGGCAAGTCTAGCTCTGATCGCCTTAGCTGTTTTTCTGGCAACAACATCTCTGTCGGCGCAGTCCAGTCCGGCCGCGTCGCAGGATTCGGCGACTTTCGATCCTGACGGGAACGCGCACATCACGCGCGTCGTTCCCATGCCGGCGACCATCAGTCCCGAGGCGCAGAAATGGCTGGCATCGCTCGCTGAGCAGAAAGTGGGCCCGCCGGAAACTCTGGCCGAACGCCGCACCCACACCGACGCCTGGCGCAAGATGGATTCCGCCGAGGCACGCAAACTCTATCCCGTGAATGTCGAGGAAACGACCACGGCGGGCGTACGCACCGACATCATCACTCCGCTGTCGGGCGCCGCGAGCAACCGCGTGCTCATCAATCTGCACGGCGGCGGATTCAATTCCGACTCGGGCTCACTCATCGAGGGTGTTCCTATTGCGAACCTGGCCAAGATCAAAGTCGTATCCGTTTACTATCGCCTGGCCCCGGAGAATCCGTTTCCAGCCGCGGTCGACGATGTGATTGCAGTCTATAAGGATCTGCTGAAAACCTACTCGCCGCGCAACATCGGAATTTTCGGCACGTCCGCAGGCGCCATTCTCACCTGCGAAGTTGCAGTTCGCCTGAAGCAACTCGGGTTGCCACTGCCCGCCGCGCTCGGAATTTTTTCCGGCATGGCAGATTTCAGCCGCGTCGGCGACTCCCGCGAACTGTTTGCGCTCAACGGCCTCCCGGGACGAATGGAACCGGTCGATCCCAATCACCTGCCAGATAATGAGTACGCCGGCAAGACCGATCGCAAAGATCCGGTCCTATCGCCGCTGTTCGCCGATCTGCACGGCATGCCGCCCAGCCTGCTCGTCACCAGCACGCGCGATATTTTGTTGAGCGATACGGCCACACTTCATCGCGCCCTGCTGGGTGCCGGTGACGATGCGCAACTGGTCGTGTTTGAGGCGCTGCCCCACGCTTTCTGGTATCACTTCCAGTTGCCGGAAACCCGAGAGGCGCTCCAACTGATGGCGAAGTTTTTCGCTGACAAGCTGGCGCGGTAGAAGTTGCCAGTTTTGTTTGCGGACGATTCACGAGAATCCGAACGGGAGAACTCATGATCCGAAGTCATTTCCGTTTTTCTGTCGTGCGCATCGTTATTGTCCTGACCGTTGTCGGCGGGCTTTCTCGGGCCGTCCGCGCCGACGTCACTGTGCCGGCCTTGCTCGCCGATCACATGGTGGTGCAGCGCGGCCTTCCCGTTCATGTCTGGGGTATGGCTGCGCCACAGGAGGCCGTCTCGGTGACTTTCCGCGGCGAAACGAAATCATGCATCGCCGACGAC
>JBEKWZ010000719.1:0-3100 GCA_049512555.1 Candidatus Sulfotelmatobacter sp.
GCTCGCCGACAGCTATATCATGCTGGCAAACCACCATATCCTCCCGCCGCGGGAAGGCTACTCGCTGGGGCGCAGGGCCGCCGAGCGGGGACTCTCGCTCGATGAGTCGCTAGCCGAGCTCCACACCTCCCTGGGCTGGATTCATCGTCTTTTCGATTGGGACTGGCCGGCCGCCGAGCGCGAGAGCTTACGGGCGGTCCAACTCAATCCCGGATATGCGTTCGGTCGCAGCCGATACGCTCTGCTGCTGTCGGGGATGGGGCGCCATGAGGAAGCCATTGCCGAGGCCCAGCGGGCGCACGAGCTCGATCCTCTTAATCTGCTCACCTACACCGTGGTGGGCGATACCCTCTTCTACGCCCGCCGCTATGAACGCTCCGTGGCGTCTTACCGTAAGTGCCTCGAATTGGATCCGACCTTTGGAGCCGCCCACACCGATCTCGCGCGCTCGCTGGAGCAAGTGGGGCAGGCCGACGAAGCAGTCGAAGAGTTCGTACGGGGGACCGCGGGCGCCGATGGCCTGCCGCGGCCCTCATCCGGCCTTGCGATCCTCTACGCGCGCGCCGGGCGGCAGGACGATGCGCGGGCCGCTCTGGAAGCAGTCCAAGCTCTGGCGCAGAAACAGTTCGTCTCGCCCTATGGCATCGCCTCATACTACGCCGTCATCGGGGACAATGAACACGCGCTCGATTGGCTGGAGAAGGCCTACTCCGAGCGCGATGGAACGCTGGTGTGGCTCAAGGTGCATCCGCGGCTCGATGGTCTGCGAGGGGAGCCGCGGTTTCGCGATCTCCTTGCGCGCTTGCGACTTGATTCGTGAGCCAGAGCGGAAGTCGAAGCCAGGACGCTTGCTTCACGACGGCGTAACTGAGGAGTGGCGAGATAACTCCTGGTTTGTCGGCAACCCTTACCTTATCGGTAAGGTAAGGTTTGCCCGTCATCCGTCCGCAATACTTGCCCAAAGCGAGTGCATCGAGTGTGCGAGGACCACGCATACAGTCCGGCCAATGTACTACGCGGCTGCTCGAATCTACTGAGAGGACGCTTAGCAGCTATACTTCTCGTTTTCAGGAGGTCCAGGCTGCAGATGAGCAATGTGAATTGTCAGGTCCTGGCCACACTCCTATTTGCGGCGCTCGCTTTGTTCCCAGCCCCGGCTCGCGCTCAGAGCCACGAGCAACCGCAATACGACATCGTCATTGTCAACGGTCACATCATCGACGGAACTGGGAATCCATGGTACGCGGCTGACGTGGCGATTAGCGGAGACCATATCACGGCAATTGGTGATCTGCACGATGCACATGCCAAACGCACAATCGATGCTACGGGTCGCATCGTTGCGCCAGGTTTCATCGACATGCTCGGGAAATCGGAATGGTCTCTCCTCGTCGACAATCGTTGTCTCAGCAAGCTCTCGCGGGGCATAACGACGGAAATAACTGGAGAAGGCAGTTCGGTCGCCCCGCAAAACGACAAAACCCTGGCTGCACTGAAACCAATTCTGGATCAGTACCACGTCAGCGTTGATTGGACCACTCTTGACGGCTATTTCCGCCGCCTCGAGAAACAAGGGACATCACTGAACCTAGGCACGTATGTCGGCTCCGAGCAAGTACGCAAGGCAGTGATCGGCTTTGACGACCGCGCTCCGACACCGGAAGAATTGGAGCGGATGAAATCCCTCGTCGAACAGGCCATGAAGGACGGAGCGTTAGGCGTCTCCAGCTATCTCATTTATCCCCCGAACAGTTATGCCAAAACGGAGGAACTGATCGAACTGTCTAAGGTCGCTTCTCAGTACGGCGGCCTCTACGCCACGCATATGCGCAGCGAAGGCCCAACCGAAATGGAAGCGCTTGCTGAAGCCATTCGTATCGGCCGCGAAGCGCGTCTCCCGGTCGAAGTCTTCCATCTCAAAGTCGCCGGCAAATCCCGTTGGGGAACCATGAAGAATGTGGTGCAAGTGATCCAGCAAGCGCGTGATTCGGGCCTCGACATTGCCGCCAACATGTATCCCTATGTAGCATCACAAACACATCTCTCTGCTTATATTCCGCCGTGGGTCTCCGATGGTGGCACTCAAAAACTTCTGGAGCGCCTTCAGGATCCCGTCATTCGCGCACGTATCAAGAAGGAACTCGCCATCGACGATTGGGAAAACATCTATTTTGAATGCGGAGGGTCGGAGCACGTGCTGATTTTGCCTAACAACGCTGACTTGAAGAGGTTCGATGGCAAGACGCTCGCTGAAGTCGCGGCCGCGGGAACAAATCACCCGAGGATACGCTTATGGACCTCGTCCTCGCGGATAAAGCGCGGACTTACGCCGTTGACTTTTTGGCAGTGAGGAGGACTTGAAGACGGGGTTAGTACAACCCTGGACCAGCATCGGCCTCGACGCCCCAGAGATGTCCCTCGACGGCCCAGCTTTCTCTCCGCACACCCATCCCCGCGCGTTTGGCTCGATGCCGCGCTTCCTCGGATACTATGTTCGCGACCAGCACCTTCTTCCGATCGAAACCGCCATCCGCAAGATCACTTCCTTGCCCGCGCAACGTGAACATCTGGAAGGTCGCGGTTTATTGAAGCCGGGGTTCTTTGCGGACATCACCTTCTTCGACCCCGCCACGATCATCGACCACGCTACCTACACCAAGCCCGATCAACTTTCGACGGGCGTCGACTACGTGATTGTCAATGGTCAGTTGGAATATGACGGAGGGAAACTCACCGGCATACGGCGGGACGCGCCCTTCGAGGCCGCGGTTATCAGCCATCCCCCACTAACGGTTTCTCTCCAGAAGTCTTTCCTTCTAACCACAAACGAGGTTGTGGGCGGTTAGTCGGCAAATCTTCCCTTATCGGTAAGGGAAGGTTTGCCCGTAATGCGTCAACTGAGGTCGCCGTGAAGAAATCATTGTTGTGAATCCGGCGCCAGCAGGAGGATCTTCCCGATGCCGCCTTTCTCCCCTAGCACATGTGCTTCTGCCGCATCACGCAACGGCATCCGGCGACCAATAGGCAGAACGAACTTGCCATCGCGCACATCATCGGCAAACTCACGCACCTTGGATGGATCAGGTTGCGCACGTACACG
>JBEKWZ010000720.1:0-3097 GCA_049512555.1 Candidatus Sulfotelmatobacter sp.
ACCGGCCGCAGCAAGCGCCGACGCCGTAGCGCGCCCAATTCCCCGTGAGGCTCCAGTCACCAAAGCAGTTTTGTTAAGAAGGGCAGTCATGTTCTTTTACCTGCGATTCCGAAGGCGGGTTCCTTCCCGCCATGTGGCGTCGTCGTCACGTTCAAAAACAGAGTCGCGTGTTCAACGAAGAGCTCCGGGTACTGGTGGTGCGCGCCGTGATTGGAGTCGGGGTAGATGATCAGCTGCGCATTCGGCATGTTCTGCTGCATGATGAAAGAGTTCACCGTGGGCATGATCACGTCGTTATTGCCGTTCACGACGAGGGTTGGCTGCTTGATCGTTTTCAGATAGTCGTAGGATCCCTTTTGCTGGACGCCCCATTTCCCCATCGCTTCGACCTGGGCGGGCGACACTTTGTCGTTCACTTCAGGATCGCGCCCAACCTGACGAAGATGCGTGCGCTTCAGGAACTCGCGCCCCGCCGCCTGGCCTGCCACGGACGGACTGAATTTGACCGCGAGCCAGACATTCTCGGGCGGATCGTAGGTGGCGCCAAAGAGCCGCCCTGCAGCCTGGGTCAGCAACTCCATTCCCTGACCGCCGCGCGGACCTGTGCCATCGACGATCAACCTGCGAACGAGATCGGGCGCCTGCAAAGTGATTTCCTGCGCGACCATGCCGCCGATCGAGAAGCCAAGTACGTCAACTTGCTTCAGGCCCAGCGCCTTGATGAAGGCGATGGCGTCAGCGCCCATCTGCTCGAACGTTGTCGGGACCTCGCCGGAGCTGCTGGAGACGCCCGCGTTGTTGAACAGGATCACCTCACGGTCGCGAGCGAGGCCATCCGTCACCGTCGGGTCCCAATAATCCATGGTGCCGATGTAGTGCTGGTTGAAGACGATAGGCACACCGCCGGTCTTGCCGAATCGGCGATGGGCGAAGCGGATTCCGTTAGCCTCTACGAACTGTGTCGGCGCGGTCTGGTGAGTATGAATCATTATGGTCGCTCCCTTTATCATTTAGTTGGCACCGCATCGGATACGAGCGCTAGAGCTGCTTTCGCGCAGTCGATGTCGTTCTGCACTGTGGGCGCACCGCTCAGCCCGATCGCCCCGACAACCTCTCCGTTCACCTTAATGGGAAACCCTCCACCCCACGCCGCCATACGCGCAAGCGTGGGGATGCCGGCCAAAAGCGACGGGTCGCTCTGGATAAACTTGAAAAACTCCTGCGTGGAGACGCCGAACAGAGCTGTATATGCCTTGTTCTGGGCCATCTCAGTGGTAGGGATCGGGGCGCCATCCATCCGGCCAAAGGCCTTGAGATTGCCGCCGTCGTCGAGAATCGCTACGTTCTCGCTAACGCCGAGTTCTCTGGCTTTCGCCACCGCTGCATCCACCATTTTCTGTGCTAGCTCATAAGAGATGCTGTATTTCTTCACCACATTAGCCATCGGACACCTTCCTCCACTTGATATGTAATGCGTGTCTTCGGATCTGCCTGTTCACCTCAATGCCTGCAGTTGCAACGTGACTTTGTGCGCGTTAGCTCAGGCATTCATTCCGCCATCCACGGTAAGGTTCGCTCCCGTGACGTAGGAGGATTCCGAACCCGCGAGAAACGCTGCCATTGCGGCAATCTCCTCAACATGCCCATAGCGGTCGAGCGCAGTGGCGGCCTTCTGCGGTACCGCCCAATCACCCGAAGCGGGATTCAACTCTGTGTCGATCGGGCCCGGCTGGATGTTATTGACCGTGATGCCCCTGCTCCCAACCTCTCTGGATAATGCCTGAGTGAACATCTTGACGGCCCCCTTCGTGGCCGCGTAGGGCACAAGTCCCGGCGCGACGGCACGCTCGCCAACTGCCGAGCCGATCATGATGATGCGACCACCCTCAGTCATGTGCTTCAGCGCCGCCTGCGTCGCAACGAATACGCCGCGGACGTTGATGTCGAGCACGCGATCCATCTCTTCCAGGGTGGACTCCACGAACGGTTTGGGGATGGCCGTACCAGCATTGTTGACCAGGACATCGAGCCGACCAAATGTCGCAACGGTTCTTTCGACTGCGGCTTTGCCGGCGTCGGCGTCCGCAGCGTCGGCCTGAATCGCGATCGCCTTTCCGCCCGCGCGTTCAATCGCTTTGACGACGGCCGAAGCCGCGTCGGCACCTTTCGTGTATGTAATGGCGACCTTCGCTCCGTCCGCAGCCAGACGCTTAGCGATTGCAGCACCAATGCCGCGCGAGCCGCCTGTGATGAGTGCAATCTTTCCTTCTAATTTCTTTGACATAATCCATCTCCTTGAATTAGACATATGCTCATCAGGCATGAGTCAACTCTTGTGGCTCGCCCAAGGCATCCAATCACCTCATTGGATTACCCAAGTCGCCAGTAGTAGCGCACTTGAAGCATACTTTGTTAGGCTTGGTGGCAATGCTTCACAAGCATGGGTACCGGAAATGGAATTACGACACCTGCGTTATTTCGTTGCGGTCGCTGAAACCGAGAGTCTGAGCCTGGCGGCAAAATCCAAGTTGCACACCTCGCAGCCTTCACTCAGCCGCCAGCTTCGAGACCTTGAGGAGGAAATTGGCGCCCAACTCCTGACGCGCACAGCTCGTGGCGTCGCTCTGACACTGGCGGGTCGAGCCTTTCTCGATCACGCGCGCGGAGTTTTATTGCAGGTTGACGCCGCGGCCGAAGCTGCACGCCGGGCAGTTCATCCCGTCAAGCCTTGCTTCTCGATGGGCTTTCTGACCGGACACGAATTGACCTGGATGCCCGAAGCCTTGCGGATATTGCGCGACGAGTTGCCGAACATTGACGTGATGATATCGAGTCAATATTCCCCGCTACTTGCGGAAGACCTCTCGAAAGGAAAAATCGATGCGGCTTTTCTTCGAAAGGAACGAGCGCTGCCAGACCTGGCGTTCCGCCTTCTTGTAAAGGAGCCTTTGGTTGTGATTTTGCCGAGTGACCATCGCCTCGCCGCGCTCAAAGCGATCAGCCCAAAGGATCTAGCAGGTGAAACATTCGTGATTGTGTCCCATACGGCTCCGGTACTGCGTGCGGTCATCGATAATTACCTGAAGCGATCGCGAAT
>JBEKWZ010000721.1:0-3096 GCA_049512555.1 Candidatus Sulfotelmatobacter sp.
CGCCGAGAATCCACCATTGATATTTCTGATACGGCGGAGGCGCGTCGATGGGCGGTCCGAGGCCGCCGCCGGGGCGGCTTTCATTTTGGGCGGAGGGTCCGGGCGCCTGGCTGGTTTCGCCATCTTCCAACGGAGCCGCCAGGGTTCCTTCGCCGGAAAGTTTAAAGGCCATGGGCTGCCCCAGCCGCGTGTTGGAGGCGACCTCGACGTTGGCGTCGGGCTGTCCGGGGAAAGGCGCGACTTGATAGCCGGCTCCGGCAACGGCGGAGAATTCCATGGCTTTCGGCGCGATCGCGACGAAATGTTCGAGCGGGTAAACGCTCTTGGGATCGATATTCACGCTGCCGGTGTAGGGTACCGTGTAAACGACGTTGAAGCGCGTCTCCCCGGGGCGAAGAGGAAAGAGGAAGGCGTAACGGTTCCTGGCGTTCTCGCCCTCGGGCACGGGCGCGGAGTTCACGGGCTGACCGCCGGCGGTCATGGCCTGGCCCTCCGTGACTTTGGCGCCGTCGGGCACGTAGAACTCGAGATTGTGTTCGTTCATCTGGGTGCGCGGCGGCTTGGAGTTGTTGGTGACGGCGAAAGTGCGCTCGATCTCCAGCTGGCCTTGCGAAGCCTGAAAGCGCATGATGTCGGCGACGACCGAAATGCCTTCGACTTTCTTGCCCACATCGTAGACTTCGACCTCGACCGACGTGGTTCCGGGAGGGGCCATGCGGTGATAGGTGACTTCCTGGTGGATGACGCGGACCAGATGCGGGCCCTGCGCGCTGTCGAGTTTGAAACTGAAGTGACCTTTGGCGTCGGTCTTGGTGCGGCCGGCTTCTTCCATGCCTTGTCCGAGACTAAGCAGGATGACTTCGTCGCCGGCGGCAGGCGCGCCGACGGTGACGTTTCTGACGGTGCCGGTGAGGGTTTGGGCGGCGGCGAGAGAAGAGAAGAGGAGGATTCCGAGGGCCAGCAGGATCGTGCTGCGCGATCGAGTGTTGGGTGAGAACTCCTTGATGGGCCGGTCGGAGGGGCGAACTAACACGGGGTCCTTCGACTTCGCGGAAGACGCGCTTTGCGCGCCTTCCGCTACGCTCAGGATGACAGGGGTTTGGGATCGGTTCATGATCTTGCTTTTCTTGGCGCTGCTGCGGCTTTGGCTTCCAGTCGCGCAATTTCGGCCAGGAGAGTCGCGGCTTCGTCCTGCAGGGACGCTTTCAGCGACTGGTAGTCGGCGTCGGGCATCTTGCCGGCTTTGAATTCGAAGTTCAGGTCGCGCAGGTTTTCATACACGGCGTCTTTGCGCTCGCGCAAGTAAGAGGCCCGCGTTTTCTTCTGGCCAAGATAAAGTTTGCCAGGAGTGAAAATGTAAAACAACGCGGCAGCGGTCGCCAGCAGACAGCAGGCCAGTTCGATGGTCATAGGTCAGTCTCCTTGCCGGCCTGGTCGCGGAACCGTTCGAGATCGGCACTACTGGCCGGATGCAGGCCCTCGGCAAGGGCTGGTGCGGGACGATTTTTCCACTCGCGGATGACGACGACTATGAAGCCGACTCCGAGGACAAACGCAACGAGTGGGAAAATCCATGCAGTGCGGTCGAACCCAGACGTGGTGGGAGCCTCGAGCACGATGGGTCCATATTTCTGTACGAACGATTGCTCGACCAGGCTGTCACTGTCGCCGCGGCTGACGGCGGCCATCAGTTCATTGCGCATGCCGTCGGAGTCAGGACAGCCAACGTGGTTGCACTCCAGCAGAATCTGGTTGCAACTGCAGATGCACATCAGCTGATGGCCGATTTCGGTGAACCGCGTCGCCGGGTCGCCGGCCCCGGAGAAAAGAAAAATGGCTGCGCAAAGCAACACCACCTGGGCCGCCTTGCGACGGTTGCCGACAGTCGAGCAGATCATCGAGCGGATGATCGAACGCAAATTCGAAGTTGGGGACATCAGTCTCCTGTCGCCACCGGCGCGGGCCTTCCTACCAGACTCGGAACTCGAACCGTTACCGGAGCCGGCGCATTCTCGACCAGCGCCAGGCCAGTGCCAAGCACCATGAGGCCGGCGCCCAGCCAGATCCAGACCACCATGGGATTCACGTGGGCCTTGATGACCGGCTGGCCTTTTTCGTTCTGGCCTTCGTAGACCACGTAAAGATCTTCTTTGAAGGTCGAATAAATATCGGGTTTGGTCGAGGGCTGATTGCTCGCCTTGTAGACGAGGCGCACCGGAGTCAGACTCGTGAGCGGGCGCCCGTTCTCTGAGACGTCGATGATCGCCCATTCGCTGAACTGGTTGGCCGTCTCATCTTGCGTGTACGACCGGCAAGTCAGTTCGTAATTGCCGATCGTCATCTTGTCGCCATAGCCCATCTCCATTTCTTTTTCCTGGTTGAGGGCAGCGCCGGAGAATCCAATCATCACCAGCACCACGCCGAGGTGGACGACGTATCCGCCGTAGCGCCGGGTGTTGCGGTGCGTCAGTTGCACCATGGATGCGAACATCCCCTGCCCGGTGTGTTTGGAGATGACGTGGCCGCCGCGGTAATACTCTGAGGCCACGGTGAAAGCGACCAGCGAGGACAGAAAAATCGTCATCAGCGAATAGAAGTCGCTGATGTCGTGCCACGGTTTGAGGCCAAAGATCGATCCCCAACTCTGGGGCGTGAACATCACAAACAATGCGACCGCGAGCGCGCCGACGGTCGGCCACAGGAAATTGCGCTTCAGGCTCTCGAACGAAGTTTTCCGCCAGGCCAGCAGCGGGCCAACGGCAGTCAGCAGCAGAAGCAGCAGCGCGACCGGAATCGCGACCCGGTTATAAAACGGAGCGCCGACCGTGACTTTGTTGCCCTGCACGAGTTCGGAAATCTTCGGAAACCATGTTCCCCACAACACGTCGAGCGTGAGCAAAAGAAAGAGCAGGTTGTTGAACAGAAAGCTCGACTCGCGCGAGATCAGCGATTCCAGTTTGTGCTCGCTGCGCAGATACTTGTGATTCAAAATAAAGAAGAAAACGAAAACCGCGAAAGTGATGGCCAGGAACCACGCGAACCAGCTTCCGATCGACGACTGCGCGAAAGCATGAACCGAGGCGATGATGCCGCTGC
>JBEKWZ010000722.1:0-3094 GCA_049512555.1 Candidatus Sulfotelmatobacter sp.
GCTGGCCAAACAAATAACCCGCGCCCGAAATCACCGTCACCCATGCCGTCGCGCCCAGAAAATTCCACACCAGGAATTTCCGCCACGGCATCCGCAGCACTCCCGCCAGCGGCCCGGCAATCAGGCGCAGCCCAAACACAAAGCGCGCAAAAAAGATGGTGACCGAGCCATACTTCTCGAACAGCCCCTCTCCCTGCGCCACCGTGGTTTGCCGAATCCTGAATATTCGCTCATAGCGCTGCAATAGAGGACGTCCGCCGTATTGCCCGAGCGCATAGCCCAGGCTGCCACCAATGGTCGTGACCGCAGTGGCCACTGCGATGATCCAGGGAAGCCGCAGATCGTGCTCGGAGTATGCCAGGAAACTTGCCGTCAGAAGCACGGTTTCGCCCGGCAAAGGCACTCCGGCATTTTCCAGCAGCAAGGCCCCACCCACCGCCCAATACCCGTAGTGCACCACCGCGTTCCGCAGAAAGTCGAGAATGGAGTGGGTCATGATTTCTGTTCAGCGATTCTAAGGATTGTCATTCTGAGCGACGCGAAGAACCCCATGAAACTGTGCGCAACCCTCAGCCTGGAAAGGCGTTCGCACAACGAACCTCACGGGCGGCAAGCGCCCCCGGCTCACGAGCCATTCATAAATCGAATCAGCGCCTGATTGAACTCCTCCGGACATTCCTCATACGGCAGATGTCCGATGCCCGGAAACACCACCTTCTCCACCTGCGCGAAATGCCGGGCCAGCGGCTCCATCGACGTTGCGTACACCGCCGGATCTTTGCTTCCCCACATCAGCAGCGTCGGAACCGGGGCCAGCGTCGGCAGCAACGCTTCCAGTTCCTCCAGGTCCGCCGTCCAGGTCCGCACAATACTTAATCCATGCTCCATCAATCCCGGAATCGCCAGCGGCGCCTTATAGCCTTCCAGACTTCCGGGCAGAATTCTGCTGCGATCGGCATACAGCCGTGCGTGCCAGTAAGGAAACAAAAACGGCATACGATCCGTCACCCAACGAAATCCCCCCGCGCCGAAACGCGTTCCAAGAAACGGCGCCAGCCGCTTGCCATGCGGCGAGTACGGATTGACCGGGCACACCAGCACCAACCGCTTCAGTCGCGGCCTCGAGCGACCACCCTTCACGCACTCAGCCGCCACCGCCATCGCCACCGCCCCGCCCCGCGACGTCCCCAGCAGGTCGAACGACTCCAGCCCCGGATTTCCCAGCCCCAGATTTTCCAGCCTCAGATTTTCGATAAACCTCAGCACGCGCAGCGCCGTCGCATGCATCGAGTGGTCAATCCCGCGCGGCCGGTCCGAGAATCCCGCTCCCAGCAGGTCAGGCGCATACACGGTCGCATAAGGCGCCAGCGCCGGCAGCGTGAATCTCCATGAAAAGGAATACCCCAGCAGTCCGTGCAGCAGGATCAACACTGGTCCCGAACCCGCGCGCAGGTAGCGCATGCGGGCGCCATCGAAATCCATCCAGCACTCTTCCACGCCCTCGCCCGGCGCTGGAGCCGCGCCTGCCACGGCGCCCTGCATATCCTTCATCTGTACTTCACCCATCGCTTCACGCGCCGGAAAAAATCTTCTCGCGCCCAGGACAACTCTTTCCTCGTCCCGCGATTCTATCTAAGTGAAACAACGCCTCTGACGCTTCACTTGGGGAGCTTCGGCTCCCCGTTTTTTTTCACCAGCCCCCTCGAAACTGTCATCCTGAGCGGAGCATCCATCTCGCGAAGCGAAATGGATGCGCAGTCGAAGGACCTCGCGCCCGCCTGAGTAACATCCGGCCTCGCAAGGAGTTCTCTCGAAACACGCGACGCCGGGTGCCCAAATTCACGCGCTTGCTTTTCGCGAGAGTTGCGGATCTTACGCCGCCGCTTTCCGCTTCTTCCCCAGCAATTTCTTCAGCACGCGAATCCCCTTATCGATGTGCTTCTCTTCCATCAGGAACGGCGGCAGGAACCGCACCACCGTATCCTGCGTGCTGTTGAACAGCACCCCCTCGGCCAGCGCCGCATCCACAATCGGACGCGCCGGAATCTCCAGCTGAATACCCTGAATGAATCCCCGCCCGCGAACCCCGGTCGCCGCCGCGCGTTTTTCCACCAACCCCTGCAGTTGCTCCCGCAAATACGCTCCGAATTTATTCACGTTCTCCAGCAACTTCTCTTCCTCCACAATCGCCAGAAATTCCAGCGCCACGCGGCAAGCCAGCGGACCACCTCCGAACGTCGTCCCATGCTGTCCCGGCGAAATTGCCGTCGCGAATTCTTCCTTGGCGATGAACGCACCCAGCGGCAGCCCCGCCGCAATCGGCTTGGCAATCGCCACAATGTCGGGCGTCACGCCGAAACTCTGAAACGCAAAAATCGTTCCCGTACGCCCGAGGCCGCATTGAATCTCGTCGAAGATCAACGCCACCTTATGACGGTCGGCCAACGCTCGGCACTCCTGCAGAAATTCCACTGAACACTCGTAGATTCCGCCTTCACCAAAAATCGGTTCCAGCACAATCGCGCAAGTATTGTCATTCACCGCCGCCCGCAGCCCTTCCAGATCGTTCTGCTTCACAAACGTCACATCTTCGAGCAGCGGCTCAAATCCCTTGCGATGCTTGTCCTGACCTGTGAGCGACAGAGCACCGAATGTGCGCCCATGGTACGACCCTTCCAGCGCCACCAGCCGGCTCTTCGCCTCGCCGCCGGCGCGATGTCCCGCCAACCGCGCCAGTTTGATCGACCCCTCAATCGCCTCGGTTCCGGAGTTCGAAAAGAACGCGCGATCCAGCCCCGAGAGCCGGCACAACTTCTCCGCCAGCGGCCCCTGATATTCGTGGTAATACAGATTCGAAACGTGGATGATCTTCGCCGCCTGCTCCCGAATCGCCTTCACAATCCGCGGATGCGCGTGCCCCAGCGCATTCACTCCCAGCCCGGAAACGAAATCCAGGTATTTCTTCTCGTCGATGTCCCACAAAAACACGCCCTTGCCCCGCGCCAGCACGACGGGATACCGGTTATAAGTCTGCAGCAAATATTGCCGCTCAAGGTCAGCGATTTGTTCAAAGGTTTTCATAAGAAGATTAGAT
>JBEKWZ010000723.1:0-3072 GCA_049512555.1 Candidatus Sulfotelmatobacter sp.
AGGTACACTGGAAGCATGGCGGAGATTCAACGCAGAAAAACGGTTACGGTCAACATCGGTCCGGTTCGCGTGGGCTGGGAGGTTCCGGTCGTCGTGCAGTCGATGACCAACACCGATACGGCGGACGTTGCGGGCACCGTCGAACAGGCGGCCGCCCTGGCGCTGGCCGGTTCGGAGATCGTCCGCGTCACGGTCAACAACGAGGATGCCGCTGCGGCTGTTCCGCGCATCGTCGAGGGCCTCGATAAGCGCGGCCTTCGCGTCCCCATCGTCGGCGACTTCCACTATAACGGCCACCTGTTGCTCAAGCAATTCCCCGAGGCGGCGCGGGCGCTGGCCAAGTACCGCATCAATCCAGGCAACGTCTCGATTGGTCGCCGCGACGACGACAACTTCCGCATCATGATCGAGTGCGCCGTCGAGCACCAAAAGCCGGTGCGCATCGGCGTGAACTGGGGTTCGCTCGACCAGTCGCTCTTGACGCGCATGATGGACGAGAACAGCCGCCTCGCTCAGCCGTTGCCGGCGCGCGAGGTGATGATGGAGGCCATGGTGGTCAGCGCCCTCGACTCGGCCCAAGCCGCCGAGCGCTACGGACTGCGCCGCGATCAAATCATCCTCTCCGCCAAGGTGAGCGGGGTGCGCGACCTGATCGACGTTTACACCAATCTGGCCGCCCGCTGCGACTACCCTCTGCACCTGGGCCTTACCGAAGCAGGCATGGGCGCCAAGGGCCTGATCGCCTCGACGGCCGGCCTGGCGCCGCTGCTCTTGGCGGGCATCGGCGACACCATTCGCGTCAGCCTCACGCCCAAGCCCGGCGGCGACCGGACGGAAGAGGTGCGGGCCGCGCAACAAATTCTGCAATCGCTCTCGATTCGCAGCTTCACGCCGCAAGTGACGAGCTGCCCAGGATGCGGCCGCACCACCAGCACTTACTTCCAGGAGTTAGCCGAGCAGATACAGAGTTACCTGCGCGTCTCCATGCCCGAGTGGCGCAAGAAGTACCCCGGCGTGGAAGAACTGAAGCTGGCCGTGATGGGCTGCATCGTCAACGGCCCCGGCGAGTCGAAACACGCCAACCTGGGCATCAGCTTGCCGGGAACCTTCGAGGACCCCAAAGCTCCGGTCTATGTGGACGGCAGGCTCTATACGACGCTGAAGGGAGATGCGATCGTGGCCGAGTTCAAGCGGATTCTGGATAAGTACGTGGAGAGCCATTACGGACAAGCTTCCAAATCGGAGGAGTTGGTGGGCGCGAGACGATAGCCTCGTTGTCCAGGCGAGCGCCAAATCTCTTTTCCGCCCAGCCGCCCGAAAAATTCATCTATCGTCGTTCTCGATCGAAGACAACTTCCAAACCGAGGGTCGCGCGAACTCCATGCACCGTGTTCGACCCTCAGGGCAATCGCATGAACGGAAGTGTTAACTGAGTAGATTCCGCATCCGTCTTGATACTGTTCGTTGAATTGTGCAACGGTTCTTCTGTTTCCAGGAGGGAATATGGAGACAGCGGGCCGGTTGCGATTGGCGGATGTATTTGTATCGATTCAGGATCCACGCCAGGCAGCCAAGGTTGAGCACCACTTGGTGGAGTTGCTGGTGGTGGCGGTCAACGCGGTTCTTGTCGGCGCCGACACGTTCGTTGAGATCGAGTTGTGGGCCAAGGAAAAGTTGGACTGGCTGCGAGGCTATTTGCGGCTCACTCATGGCATTCCCTCGCACGACACCTTCGGGCGACTGTTTGGTTTGATCGATGCCGATCAGTTCGAGGCCGCCTTTCGACGCTGGGTCAGCAGCGTTTTACCCGCCCTGGGCGCGGAGATTGTCGCTGTCGATGGCAAGACCGGGGTCCCCAGCGACAGGTCGTCGTCGCTGGGGTGGAAGACAAGTCGTCGTTCCGGCGGAGTCGATGCCACCGCGCTGCATCTGGTTTCGGCCTTTGCCGCCGGTGCCGGGCTGGTGCTCGGGCAGCGAGCCACAGCAGAAAAATCCAATGAAATCACGGCGATTCCCGAGTTGCTCTCGACCCTGTCGCTGACCGGATGCACGGTCACCATTGACGCGATGGGTACGCAAACCGCCATCGCCGCAGCCATTCAAGAGCGCGGAGCCGACTACGTGCTGGCCGTCAAAGACAACCAGCCCAAACTGGCCGAGTCGATGGAAGACTTCTGGCGCGGCTTTCGCGCCCACCCTGCCGCGCATACGCCCCACTGCTTTTGTGAAAGCGTCGAGAAGGGACATGGACGCATCGAAACCCGCCGTTGTTATGTCTTCGATCAACAGGACTGCCTTTACAAACCGCAACAGTGGCCGGGGTTGCGCTCGTTTGTCGTGCTTGAATCCGAGCGCCTGATCGGCGACAAGACAACACGCGAACAGCGCGTTTACATCAGCAGCATGGCTGCCGATGCACAGAAAGTCAGTCGCGCGATTCGAACCCATTGGGCGGTTGAAAACCGTTTGCACTGGATCATGGACGTCAGCTTGAACGACGACCGGATGCGCGCCAGGAGCAAAGCCGCCGCGCATAACCTGGCCGTCGTCAGGCACATCGCGCTGAACCTCATCCGCCTCGATCCAATCAAACGAAAAGGCGGCATAAAGGCCCGAAGACTCATCGCAGCTACCTCCGATTCCTACCGCGCTGAACTGCTCGGACTCAAATGACGTTCATGCGATTGCCCTGGAGAGAGCTTCCGCATCCCCTCTTGCCTTGTCCCCGTTCATGTATACTTGCAACGCTGCGCGATGCCGCTTCAGCGGCAATGAGGCGGCGGGCGCCGCCTCCGTTTGGCGATGAACGCCGCAATGAGAGAGGAATGCCATCGATGAAACCGGGAACACAAAAGCTGACGTTTGCCGAGAAGACGGGCTATGCGTTCGGCGATGCGGCGTCCAATCTGTTTTGGATGACTTTCATCTATTTTCAAAGCAAGTTCTATACCGATGTCTTCTTCTACACTCCCGACGCCGCGCTGGAACGAACGCTGCTGCAGAAACTCGCGGTTCTTCTGCTGCTGACGCGCGTTTTCGACATGGGCTTCGACCTGTTCATGGGCGTGCTGG
>JBEKWZ010000724.1:0-3069 GCA_049512555.1 Candidatus Sulfotelmatobacter sp.
AGCAGTGGTTGACGAACCATGAAGGAAGAATTTGGCGCGCCGTGTCGAATACCCCGGGGGTGGATGGAATCGGCGGCCCGTACACCGATGTCGGCGTGGTTCTCCAGCGGGATCGCGATTCCGACGCATGGGAGGGATTGCAGGGAACGGATTCGTTCTTTCCATACAAAGTTGGCACGCAATGGTATGCGCTGTATGGCAGCGCTCATACCGAGAAGATTCCCATATCTCTGTGGCAGGTAGGCCTGGCAAAGGCTCCGGATCTCGCCGGGCCTTGGGTGCGTTGCACCGATCAGAATCCTCTGGCCGTAGAGAAGCGCTTCATCGAGAACCCGATTGTCACTAAACTGGGGGACGGCACCTACCTCGCCGTTTACGACACGGACGTAGAAAACGCGATCGGGTACACATTTTCAGCCGACGGTATTCACTGGTCTCCCGGTCAGCACCTGCTGGTACAGGAAGGCAACGGGGTGTGGGCCAGCGAGGTGCGGACACCGCTGGGACTGATTCCGGAGGGGAATAATTCGTTCACTCTTTTCTACACGGCCAACGAAAAAGTCTCGGGGATGCAGCCCGATGGAAACGGGATCAACACGACTCCGGGATCGATGGGGATGGTGGAAATCCAGTTAAAAGTGCAGTTAAAGCCTGGGGCAAGCGCAGGCGGCAAGTAGAACGCGCTCATGCGGCGCCAGCCAAGAAGCTGATTCGCAGATTGCAGGGAGGCAACCATGTTGAGAGCCAGGTTCTGCAGTGTATTTTTCTTTGTCGCAGCGTTGATTGTTCTTGCCACAACGTCCGCGGCAGCACAGGCCAACCGTGCCACGATAACCGGGACTGCAACGGACACCACCGGCGCGGTCGTGGGTGGCGTGGAGATCACCGCCGTCAGCCTGGAAACGAACGTTGCGTCGAAAACCGTTTCGAACCAGGACGGCATCTACTCCGTCCCTAACCTCCCTCCGGGAACGTACTCCGTCGAATTCAAGAGAGACGGATTTGAAACGCTACGCCGCCCGGCCATCACACTGGAATCGACGCAGGTGGCCCGCATCGACGCCGCCCTGAAGGTGGGGGCAGTTGGCCAAACGGTAACCGTGACCGCGGACGCTCCGGTGTTGCAGCAGGAGGACGCGTCCATTGGAACCAACATGAAGGGCAGCGTGGTCACCGACCTTCCGCTGAGCATTTACAACGGCGGTCGTTTCGTGGAGGATTTTGCGGTCGCGATCACTCCCGGCTATTCGCCGATCAGCAGCCCGTACGGAGCCGTAGTCAATGGCGGTCAATGGTTCACAAAGGACTACACCGTGGATGGTACGTCCGCGACCGCGAACATTCCCGGCGATTCGATGGAAACCGGCCCGAGCATGGAGGCGGTTCAGGAACTGCAGGCGCAGACCAGCGGATTAGACGTACAAAGCAGCATCACCGGCGGCGGCGTGATGTCTTTCAGTCTGAAATCAGGCACAAACAAGTTCCACGGTTCCGCGTTCCTCTACGGCCACAACGAACTGCTGGATGCAAACACCTGGAACAATGACAGCATGGGCCTGGAAAAAAGCAAAGCCCGAGCCTGGGATTATGGCGCCAGCCTGGGTGGTCCAATCTTCAAGAACAAAACTTTCTTTTTCGGTACCTTCGAGCGTTATGTCCAAAACGACTTCCGGCTCAGTGGGCCGGGAGCAACGGTGCCCACGCCGGCCTTCCTTGGGGGTGATTTTAGCGCGTTGTTGGGATCCGCGCTCTGCAACCAGACCTCAGGCGTAGGGCCCTGCAGCGGCGGCGGGACTCCAATCAACGTGCAGAATGACGCTGGCCAAACGATTCCCCTGCAACAAGGCATGATCTTCAACCCGGCGACCGGAAACCAGTTCACAGGAAATATGATTCCGAGCGCCATGTTCAGCAGCATCGCGCAAAAAATCATTCCGATTTACCAGAAGGATTACGTTCCTCAGTTTTCCGGAATCGACGCTAACGAGAGAGGCCTCATCAACAACAGCCCGTCGCAGACGCCTAATCAGGTTGTAATCAAGCTGGACCACAATCTGAACGACCGCGACCGGCTGTCGGGTTCCTGGGTCTACAATCATCGCCCGCGAACGCTGGTTGACAGTGGCGGCCCGTGGGCGCCTGGAAGCACGGATGGCGGGCCACTTTCCGCCGCCCGACTTCAACTCGTGCGCTCGGACGAATTTCGAGTGACGGAGTCGCACACCTTCACTCCCCGCGTTTTGAACGTGCTGAATCTGACCTATAACTGGTACTGGAACGGCAGCCTGCCCGCAGCTCCTGGCGATTGGAACTCAACCCTCGGCTTTGGCAGCACCGGGGCCACCAATTTCCCCTCGATTTCGTTCGGCGATTCCACAGCGCACACTGAGACTAGCCTGGGCAATACGTTTCAAGGAAACTCGGCCGGTCTCACGACCATTGTTGGCGACACTGTAACTTGGACGAAGGGCCGCCACAATATCACGTTCGGCGGCGACTTTCACGCTCAACAAGTCAACAGCCACAGCGGTTCAGGAGCGCTCTCCTTTAGCTTTTCAAACAATTCCACCGGCGCTCCAACCCAGGGCTACGGCAATCAGGTTGGTTTTGCCTTTGCCAGCTTTCTGTTGGGCCAGGTAGAAACAGCCAGCGCAACGACGCCGTTCAATCTTTATGGACGGGACAAGAGCATGTCGCTCTTTGCTCAGGACAGCTACAAAGTTCGACATGACCTCACTTTGAACTTTGGTTTGCGATGGGATTACAACTTCCGGTTCAAAGAGAAAAACGGTTCCTGGGCGAACTACGATCTGCAGGCGATTGATCCCACTCTTGGAATCCCGGGAACTCTCGTTTATGCCAAGAATGGCGGTGACAGCTTCGAGAAAAATGAGTACGCCGCGAACTTCGGACCGCAGATCGGTTTCGCCTATTCACCATGGCGAAAGGCCGTGTTCCGCGGTTCGTTCGGTATTATCTACAATCCGCCGGGAGTACCGTATTTCGACGGTGTGCCGAATGCCTTCGCGCCCGGCTTCAAAGGCACGAATCAGGTTAGCAATCCCTTCG
>JBEKWZ010000725.1:0-3069 GCA_049512555.1 Candidatus Sulfotelmatobacter sp.
TCTGAACATCGTAGTCGGTGATCAGTGAATCGCCGACTCCCGCTTCCTTCTGGACTGGCGGATTCACCGGCACGCCACCAACGTTGAGGGGGTAGACAGCGACTTGTGCCCGCGTCAGCACATTGATCTCGGCAATGATCTCGTCCTCATAGGCCCGAGGGTCGCCCGCGCGGGGAGACAGGGCGAGAGGAAAAGTTCCGGCCAGCCAGATCAGATTCTTGTGGCCCGGAATGCCCGCGAGAAATTCAGTGACCTGGGTCAACACGTTCATCATGGACGCGGGATCGCGGTATCCAAGATTGTGGCCCATCGTGAACACACGGGGGACATGGGGCTTGGGATGTTGCGGATCGAGAGTCGCGTATAAGAGCGATTTGTCGGCGGTGAAGCCTTGCACCAGATAGAGGCCGTCAGAGCGGATGAAAATGGCAAAGCGGGTGCCTTCGGGCATGCCTTTGATGAACTTCATGACCTGGCGGCGAGCGTCGATCTGGTCGTCGATATCCGTGTTAACCAAGTCGTAAAGAATGACATAGAGCGGGCCGCGTTCGGGGATGGGCGGGATATTGACAAAGTGATTGGGCGGCGGATGCGGGGCGTTGGGGGGAAGCGCAATCGACGGCGTATCGAGAATGTAGCTATCGAAGGAGAGAATGTTCTGCGGGTGGCCGTCTTCGGCGACCACAAAATCTTTGGCGGTGAGTCCGTGCACGGGCTGGTTGTTGGAGTCGCGGACGACTACGTCGACGATGACGCGGCGGACGGTGCTGTGGAGAGTAAGAATACCGGTTGATTCGGTTTGCGCTTGTGCCGGCGCGTTTGGAGCGGCTGCGGCTGGGGCATCGGACTGAGCCAGCAGAGAGTTGGTCGCGGAAAAGAAGATCAGAAAAGTTAGAGTTCGAGCGAAAAGCATAACCGTGTACCTGCCGGGATAGTCGAGCTTCCAAGTTGACGCTGAAGATCCTTGTCTGTCAAGGAGAGCCGACCTCAGGGGCTAAAGCCCCCTAAAAAAGCGCCCTAATCGCAGCGCTGAAAGCGCTGCGCCACCCAAAATCAAAATCTGCACTCCAGAATCAAAATCCCCACTCTAACGTCGCAGAAGGCGGGACGTTAGAATGGGGCACCTGCTTCATTTCTCCTGCTTCGTTTCGCTCTCTGCTTCTTTCTAGCCTTTCACGATTTTCTTCTGAGCCGGATCCCAGACTGCTACGCAGTTGTTGAAATAGGAAAAGTTGGCCAGGTGGCAGCCGATAGCGGCGTGGTTGCCAAAAATTTCGTTTTCGGCGACCGGCTTGCGCGTGCGTACCGCGTTGTAGAAGTTGGCCTGGTGATCGACGGTGTCGCTGTAGCCGGGAGGGTTGGCGTAGGCCTCGCCTTCGGCGTCAACATTCCACTTGAGAGCGTCGGGTTCGGGATGATCCTCGTGCCACTTCTGCAGATACTGATCGCGCAGCTTTTTCGGCCAACCGTAAATCGAGTAGCCCTCGGGCTCGGGGCGCGTGTCTTCCGGCTTGTAGGTGAGGGTCGTGTCTTTGATGATCATGGTGCCCTTGGTGCCGTAGAAGCCGATGAATTCTCCGCCGTTGTTGTTGAGGTTGCAGCGCAGGGTCACGCGGCAGTTGGGATAGTCGTAGAGAGTTTCGATGAGGTCGGGGAACTCGCGGCCGTTCTCTTTGAAGTGAAACAGGCCTCCAGAAGATTGGGCGCGCTGGGCGGGCTCTTTGATGCCGGCGATGAACTGAATGCCGGAGAGCAGGTGAACGAAGAGATCGCCGCCGAGGCCCTCGCCGTAGTCTTTGTAACAGCGCCAGCGGAAGAAGCGAATGGGATCGAAGGGACGGCTGGGTGCTCCGCCAAGGAACGTCTTCCAGTCGATGGTTTGTTCGCTGGCGTCGGGCGGGATGGGATATTCCCAGGCGCCGCTGGGCGAATTGCGATCCCAGTAGGCGTTGATGGAGAAGACCTCGCCGAGTTTGCCGGAATCGTAAATTTCTTTGGCTTTGGCGTAGAGCACGGAACTGACGCGCTGGCTGCCGACGGCGACGATGCGGCTGTTTTTGTGCGCGGCTTCGACCATGGCGAATCCGTCTTCGACGAGGTGCGACATGGGCTTCTCGCAGTAAACGTCTTTGCCGGCGGCGCAGGCGTCTTCGAAAATGTGGCGGTGGTTGTGGTCCATGGTGGCGATCAGGACGGAGTCGACGTCTTTGCGATCGAGGATGCTGCGATAGTCGCGCGTGGCGGGGACGCTGGGATTCTTGACGGATTCCTGAGCGGCGATGTGGCGGCTGTCATAGAGGTCACAAACCGCGACGCACCTGATGCCGGGAACGTTGAGAGAAGCTTCGAGGTGCTCGCATCCGCGAATGCCGGTGCCGATGGAAGCGAAACGAATGGTATCGCTGGGAGCGACGGGACGCGTCGCTGCGGAAAGTATATGGGGCTGCAGGATATTCTTTGCGACCGTGGTGGCGGCGAGAGCGCCCGAGCCGAGGTGAATGAATTGACGGCGGGACAGGGGAAATTTGGACATGAGGTTCTCCGTCTTTGGATTTCGTTTTTCGGTAAGTGCACTTCCGCGACATTGTGCCGGGCGCGGAGTGCTTACGGGGAGGAATTATTGCACAAGCGGGGGAAGGTTAGTAAAACGATTTTCTAGTGGGGGTGGGCGAAGCAAGCTCTGCCCGATTCTCGTGCATCTCGAGCGTGACATCTTCTTTCAATGGTTGTGAAGTGGAGTCGCGGTGAAATCCTCTACGGTATCTGAAAAATCTGAGATCTCTGGGGACATAGGAGAATGGTCTTTCCTGTCCGGCTTAGACGGAGCGGGCAACTTCTTGGTCGGCGCTTAGAGCCAACCGTCCACGATGGCGACGTAAGCTCAAGGGATGGAGTTTCGCCTTTCCAGACTGTAAACTGCTCATCCACTGGGACACCCGTCGTCGTGCCGTCCGCCCAATCAAGGCTCGTCCTTAGCTCTCCGGTATCGGCTAGAAGCCGGCCATCAGCGAATGAAACTGAGTCGTGAATATCGTTATGAAGAAACAGAGTTTTCTGTCGATGCCATTT
>JBEKWZ010000726.1:0-3065 GCA_049512555.1 Candidatus Sulfotelmatobacter sp.
ACGGCGCCTGGAAGCTCAACTGGTCCACCGCTCCCACATCTTCGCGCACGTAATAAATGCCGTAGCCGCCGCGCACCGTCGTGGTATGCCGCCCCAGCACGTCATAGGCAAACCCCACCCGCGGCCCCCACCCCGTCGAAACGCTATTTTCGAACGTCGATCCCGCCGCCGTGCCCGTCAATCCGGTAACCCCAAGCTTGTTGACGCAACTCGGATAAATGAATGGATACGTATTGGACTTCGTCAGCGACGACTCGATGTTGCCAATGTGGCAATCCCCGTCTGACCATGCCCCCAGGAATTCAGTGCGCAGCCCGAAGTTCACCGTCAGATCCTTCGTCGCTTTCCAGTCATCCTGCGCAAACACCGAGGAATTATTCTGCCGGTACTGGTGGTTGTACACTCCGCCGCCGCCGAAGCTGAACTCCGGCGTCCCGCCCACGAAGTTCGCGAAATCAGTTTCCGTCGTGCTTTGCGTCGGCGCAGTGTTGGTGAAGAAAAGCTGTCCGTTAAACACCTGCGGAAATTGCTTGTCGAGACTTGCCCGGATGTACTGCCCGCCAAACGTTAACGTGTGCGCGCCCTTCACCCAGCTCAGGTTCTCGACAAAGTTGTAATTATTCTGTGTCTGGGCCTGGTTCGCCTGCGGCGTCGGTCCGAATTGAAATCCCGAAGATTCAAACGTGAATTTGTAAATGCTCTGCGTTAGATTGCTGGTCGGCCGGTCGATCCCCGCGTCCGTCACCGTAACCGGGTTTACGTTGATCGCAGTGTTGTCGATGTGCACCAGCCCAAAGCGAAAGTCGTTCACCAGCCGCGGAGAAAATACGTGCGTCTCCGATACGATGAACAACCGGTCATGAATCGGAAGATCGTAGGGGAAGTTCAAATCCGATCCGCTGGCCGCCCCGCCAAGCGACGCTTGCAGACCTCCCGCGCCAAACGGAATGTCCTGCTCCGAGTCCGAGTAGAAGAACCGCGCCGCCACCACATCCCGCGAATCGTGAAAGTCATGATCCCAGTTCGCGGTGAATTGATCGTCCGTAAACTTGCCCGGCTTGCTCACCGTAAACTGCACCGGCGTACCTGCCGTTGTTCCCGCCGGAACATTGCTCGGAAGCGGGAACAAATATCCGTTCGCCGGCGCGCCGAACTGATCGCTCTGAAATGCCAGCAGCGCAACCGCCACCGGATCGGCGCTGGCAACTTTAAAAGCAGCCGCCAGGTTCGCTTCCGCGGTCGGCGTCGCGCCCCGGTCCGCCGCCGGCACATACGGAATCGATGTGCTGATCAGCGTCCCGGGCGAATCCCCACTGCGCTGCCGCGTGCCCTGATAGTTCACGAAAAAGAATCCCAGCTTGCCCCCAGGCGCGACCGGACCGCCCAGGCTCCCTCCGAAAATATTCTGCTGGATTACCGGCCGCGGTAATCCGCTCCCCTTCAGAAAATATTCGTTCGCATCGAGCGCCGTGTTGCGGAAAAATTCGTACGCATCCCCGTGAAAAGCATCCGTGCCCGGCTTCAACATCGCGTTGATGTTGCCCCCGCCATTGCGCCCCTGGCTGGCATCATAGAGCGACGTCTGCACCTTGAATTCCTGGATGACGTCGGGATTGGGCAGCGGCGTGTTAGTCAATTCCGCGACGTTGTAGTCAGTGACGCTGACGCCTTCAATCAGGTAATTATTGTTGTCCTCGCGCTGCCCGTTCACCTGGATGCGCACCTGGCCGCGTCCCAGCTGCGCCGCCGCGTTCAACTCGCTCTGTGCTCCCGTCGACAGCGTCAGCAGCTGTTGAAAGTTCTGCGTCGCCAGCGGCAAAGACCGGATCGTATTGCTCTCAATGGCCTGCCCCGTCGTTGCGTCGGACGTGTCGATCGCCTGTACCGCCGCCTCGACCTCAATCTGCTGCTGTACCGCTTTCGTCGAGAGCTTGGCGATCATGCGCGTCGTCTCCGTGACGCGCACCCCGATGTTCGCGAATTTTCCCTCCGCAAATCCCGCGCTCTGAATGCTCACCACGTACGTCCCCACCGGCAGTAGCGGCGCCGTGAACGTTCCGTCCGGTCCCGTCGTCACCGTGCGCTCCAGCACGTTCGTGTCCTGGTTCGTGATGCGCACTTCGGCCTTGGCGATCACGGCTCCGCTTGGATCCTGCACCGTCCCCGCAATGGCCCCTGTCGCTCCGCCCTGCCCGAAAGCCGTGGCCGCCATAACCAGAGCGATGAAACTAAGAACAACTAACCTGATTGAATAACTCGGCATGGTCTTTCTCCTTGTCTCCAAAACCGGAAACTGTGATTCAGGTTTACTGAGGAATTGAAATTTCAGAACATTGAAAGCTCAGAACATCGGCAAAAATCAGCGGCGCGCAGCATGGCGCGAGCTCAAACCATTTGACCTGCGGCTTCGCGGCGCGCATGTCGACAAAGGCGTCCTGGCTTTGCCTGTCGTCTAGTATCGAGTACCGCTATCCCCGCCGCACGTTCGTGGGTTTTTAAAAGCTTACCGAATTCGCGTCGCTTTTTTCAAGAAGGAAACTTCGCAGGAGTTAACAAAACAATTTCCGCTGCCTGACAATTCCGAGATCTCCGCATCAGTGTCATCCTGAGCGAAGTGACTGCCCTGCGAAGCGGAGTAGTCGCGCAGTCGAAGGACCTCGTGCTACTCCGGCTCCGCCCCTGGCCCGGCAGGGATTTCCCATCTCAGCCAGCTACGCCGACTCGCTCTCACTCCGCCCCGCCAATCCATCCCCGCTCCCGCACATGCTCATCGTTGAATCGCCGCAGGCGCGCGGCGAGAATCGCGGCGCGTCCCAGGTATCCGACCACTTTGCGCTCATCCGTGCGATCCACCACCGGCAAGCGCCCAATGTCGAACCTCAGCAGCTTCGCCGCCGCCTCCGACACCAGTTCATCCGGATACGTCACCACAAGATGAGTCCTGCCCGCCTCCTGCACCGTCATCGCTCCTGAAGGATCCTTGTCCAGAGCGCGCAACACGTCACCCCGGGTGATGATCCCAACCAGTTTGTCCGTCTTGTCCAAAATCAGCAGAGCCTGCCGCC
>JBEKWZ010000727.1:0-3063 GCA_049512555.1 Candidatus Sulfotelmatobacter sp.
TTTGTCGAGGGCGTTGATCTCGAGCATGTCGGCGATCGGGGTAACGCCGGCAATCGGCTCCTTGGAGAATTCGCCGATGCGGAAGGCGAGTGCGCCGGCAAGTTTGCCATCGAGATATACAGGGCTGCCGCTCATGCCCGCGACGACTCCGGTGTATTCCACCTTCGCCCCGTGCAGGCGGACGAGAATCATGTCGCCTTTCGGTCCGTTCACGTTGTGTAGAACGCCGAGGACTTCCACGTCCATGGATTCCGGCTTCACGCCCTCAAATACCGTGAGGGCATAGCCGCGCATGCCAGCGTGGATCTGGTCCACCGGAATGGTCGGCTGCGAGCTTTGCGCGGCCAGATTTGTAGACAGGGATAGAAAGGAGACGAGAAGCGCAACAACTACTTTTTTCATGCGAACCCCGACAGAACCCGCCAACGGGTCCCATCACAGATTAGACTCGGACCAACCGCGATTCGTTGCCAGGATGGGCCGGGAGGGAGAGATCCGGGACCGGGCAAAACATCCCAATTGCGAATCCTTGCGTCTATACTAACACAGAGACTTTTCGGGGTTTACCTATGTTTAAGCACCTCAAAAACGATTCCAAGCTGCGCAATCAGAAGCTTTTGGGAGCTAGTTTAGGCCTGTTAATTTGCCTGGCGTTGTGCGCCTGTTCGCCGCTTGCGGCGCAGGACCAATCCGGTCAGACGCCTACGCAAACTCCATCGCAACCGCCCGCTACCCAAGCTCCGGCTACCCAAGCTCCGGATAACGGGAAGCCCAAACAGGATGTGCCCGACGAAGCCGGAGGTCCCACCGACAACGTAGGCCCGTATGCCATTCCAAAGAAAAAGACCGACGACGCTCCGCCGCCACCACCGCCAGTCACTCCGAAGAAGGTTGAGGATATCCCCGACTATTCGCTGAAGGTGAACGTGCCGCTGGTCAATGTGGATGTGCTGGTCACATCCAAAGACGGGCAGTTCGTTCCTGGACTCAAGCAGGACAATTTCCGCGTCATGGAAGACGGTGTGCCGCAGCAGGTGACGCACTTCGGTGTGTCGCAGGCTCCAATTACGGCGGTGCTGCTGGTAGAGTTCGCCTCGACCAGTTACAGCTTTCTAAGAGATGCTCTGCTGGCATCGTATGCGTTCGCGAATACCCTGAAGAAGGACGACTGGGTCGCCGTGTCGTATTACGACATGCAACCGCACATTCTGGTCGATTTCACGCAGGACAAGCGGGCAGTGATTGGGGCGCTGAACGAGTTGCGCATTCCGGGCTTCTCTGAAACCAATGTGTTCGACGCCCTTTATGACACGCTCGATCGCCTCGACCGCGTGGAAGGGAAGAAGTACGTCATTCTGGTGACGACCGGAGTCGACACCTTCAGCCGGCTGACGCTGGACAAGATCATGAAGAAAGTCAAAGACACAAAGGATGTAACCATCTTCCCCATGAGCGTCGGGTGGATGCTGCGGAACTACTGCGAAACGAACCCACGTGCATATCAATGCCGCAATTCGCACGGTATTGGCATTCCGGTCGGGCACATGGACTATCTGCAAGCCGACAACGAGATGAGAACCTTCGCGGCCATGACCGGAGGCCGCGCCTATTTCCCGCGGTTTCAGGCCGAGTATGCCGAAGACTTCCAGGATATTTCCAACGATATTCGCAACGAGTACACGATCTCCTACGCGCCCACCAATGCGAAGCTGGATGGAACCTATCGCAAGCTGAAAGTCCAGCTGGTGGCCCCGGACGGCGGTCCGCTGAAAATAAAGGATCAGAAGGGCAAAGACGTGAAAGTCGAAGTAGTCTCGCGCGACGGGTACACGGCGAAGCACACGGTGGATTAAGAAGCCTGGCCCATCAGTCGGCGACGATACAGATCTCTCTCTCTTGTCATCCCGAGCGGAGCATTGCGATTGCCTTTCAATCTTCTCCGCTCGGAATGACATCAATCGCTACCTAGATTCAGAGCCCGTGAAACGAATGACATTACTCGCTACGGCTCAAAGCCCGTGGAACAGGTGATCGAGCAGCAAGAAGACGCCTGCGCCCACGAAGACCAGCAGGGCCATTTTCATCGCCGGCTCTTTGTTTACCTCGGGGATCAGGTCGGAAGCTGCGACATAGATGGTGACCCCAGCCGCCAGCGGCAGCCCAGCACCCACATGATGGCGGAACAGCGCCATGGTCAGAACGCCCGCCAGGGTTGAACCTCCCAGCACCACCGATGCACCCCAGGCCGTGCTGCGGCTGCGTCCGCTGGCCAGCATCACCGAACTAACGGTGAACCCTTCGGGAATCTTGTGCAGAAAAATCGCGAAAAAAATCAGCCAGCCCAGCCAGTTCGAAACCAGAAATCCGGAAGCGATGGCGATGCCGTCAAAAAACGTGTGAATGATGAGCCCGAACAGAACGGAGTATCCCTTGTGGGAGTGCATGAACTCGTCACGATGCGTCTCTTCGCCGAAGTGGAAGTGCGGCGTGACCGTGTGCTCGAAGAAGTGGATGATCAAGTATCCGAGTAGCACAAGAAATGCGGCGGATCGTCCGCGCAGCTCAAGGCTTTCGGGAACCATTTCAACCAGAGCGGTGGCCAGCATGAATCCCGCGCCCAGCGCGACAAAATAGCGAAGATAGCGCCGCTCCCAGTGCCGCTGCACGATGATGGCGCCGCCGAAAACGTTAGCAGCGGCGGCGGTCAGGCCCAGCAAGATACTGGTGATAATGGGATGCATATGGAGTCAAGACTGACTACTGCTTCTTGGCAGCCGCCGTTTGTTTCTGCAATTCAGCGAGGAATGCCTGCTCCCGCTCCGCAACGTAGTTCTTATAGCCTTCTGGATCAATGTATGGGTTCGCCCCGCCGGCGCTCAGTTTTGCGTACTTTGCCTCCATGTCGTAGTAGCCACCATGAGCGCCCAGAAAGACGTCGCAGGGCAGCGACTTGAGCACGCGAAAGCCGCGCGCGTAATCATCGGCAATCTCAGGATAGCGCTCATTGTTCACCAGTTTGTATCCGGGATTGACGTTCGGGCTGCCCACAATCACAACATCGTA
>JBEKWZ010000728.1:0-3061 GCA_049512555.1 Candidatus Sulfotelmatobacter sp.
CGATTCATCAACTGGAGAAGCAAATCATCGAAAACGCGCTTCGAGCCCGCGGCGCCACACGGCGAGATGTGGCCAGGCTGCTGCAGACCAGCGAGCGAACCTTGTACCACAAAATACGGGCTCACAATCTGAGCGAGCGGTGCGCTTAACCGACCTCGCGTCATTTTTTTCTGCCATCCTTTTCAGACGATCTGCAATGGTTGCAGTCCTCCGCAGTTGCCTCCGCAAAGTGAACGAACGACACGCGATCGCCACCTGAATGGCGTCGATTTCCGGGCCAACATCCCGCTTCCGCCTGCCAAAGTCTTCTGAAGTCCGGGTTTCGTCGAGCTACGCCAAATGGCAAATTTTCATCATGCGGATTGAAGAAAATTTGGCGCTTGTCATTGTGTTGCAGACACATCGCGGCGATCTGCTTGCGGCAAACAAAAACTTTTCTGAATTTTCGCGCTTGGGCATTCGCGTGCAACCCTCCTGGCGGTAGGCGAGAGAACTTGCATAATCGGGAGAACTACGACGGAGAGGGGATGCAAGGTCCGGTTTCGTATCGCAGATATCTTTCTCCCCAGCGCCGAAGAGCTTCGATCGGCGTTTCGAGACGAGGAAGAGCTCGAAGGAGTTGTAATTGATCTCTCGGATTCGGGTGGCCGACCAAACGCGTTCGCCGTGATCGAAGTTATCCAAAGGGAGACGGTGGTGGTTCCGATTGAAAAGCTTGCGTTGAGTAAGAGCTCGGACTCCGCATGACGCCCCGAGTGGCAGACAAGAATTTAAGCAGAGGAAGTTCGAACACAAAAACGAAATCTAACGAGGAAGAGAGGGAGGAACTATGGGATCAGCACCGACCACACCAATGGCAACGCCTCCAGGAAGCGCGCCGTCCGGAGTGATGCCGACAAGCCCTTCGACTGGAGCACCACCGCAACCAGGGAATCAGCGCGGACCTACGCCCGCGACACCTCCGGCCGGGGCTGGGGCGCAACCGGGTAATGGTGCGGCGGGCGACGATTCCGGAAAGTCGATTCACCACGATGGAAGGAAGAAACTGCCCTGGGGGCCTGAGGTGTGGGACCGCATTGACAAGGCCGTGGAAATGGAAATGAAGCGAACTCGCATCGGCATGCGATTTCTTCCGGTTCGGCGAGTGACCCCCAAGACTCTGACCGTCCCTACCGACGCGTACACTTCGGTCGCCGGTGTGCTTCAGGTCGATGAGGGCGCGGCGACTCGAGTTATCACGCTGGCTTCTTCATTTCAGCTGACGGCGCAGCAGATTGCCCAAGAGGCCGCGAACACAAAAGAGTTAGGGCACAGCACAGCTGTGACTCTGGCTACGCGCGCCGCGAACACGCTGGCCCAAGCGGAAGACATGGTGATTTTTCAAGGGCAGAATGCGCTGGCCACTCCGCTATTCGCCGCCGGCGTCGGCCCAGTCACCTGTCAAGGTACGCCTGTCGACACCGGGCTGCTGAACCTTCCCGTGGGAGCAGCGGCGGCGGGACCGCTGGTACCGGCGGTGGTATCTTTGCCCGTACCGCGCGCGGCCGGCCCCCTGCCAATCTACGGTTCGAACACGTTTCAGATTGTTTCTCAGGCCTATTCCCAGCTTCAGGCGCTTGGCCATTACGGTCCGTACGCCCTGGTGCTCCAAACGATTCCGTATGCGGACACTTACGTCCCGATCGCGGACTTGGCGGTGACCGCCGACGTGATCAAGCCACTGATGACGGCTGGGTTTTTCGGCACCGGAACGTTGCCGCCGAATCCGCCCGCTCCGGGTCCTCCCTACTACGGAGTGCTGGTGTCGCTGGGCGGCAACACTGTCGATCTGGTCGTCGGGCTGGAGGCAACGACCGCGATTCTTCAGGAGAACGCGCAGGGGTTTCAATTGCAAGTGATTGAGAGGATTGCCCTGCGTTTTAAGGACACAACCGGTGTCATAGGGTTGGTGTTCGGCTAATGAACGATCAATTGGTGAAGGATCAATGGTTGAACGATCAATGGGGGCGATTCCCGGCGGGCGATCGCCCGAGTTGATCGGGGTAAGCAGAAGGCAGTCAGGTGTTCTATCAGCGGGAAGAACCGGGGTCTGGTCCAATTAACGAAGGGCTGTAACATCGCGGCCGTCGACGGACCGGGCAGGAGTCCAGCGAGCGATCATGGCACTATCAGAATTAATTCCTGAGTCGGAACACGAACCTGCCTCGAAGCCGGCGGCGGCGCCGCATCCGTCAACTGCCACTGCACACGCGGAAAGCTCGACCGCGCTTGTCCATTCCACACCAAAACCCAAAGCGCCAGCAGCGCCAAAGCCACCATCCGTGCCGGTGGTCTCACGCATTAATCTGCGCCGCATTCCGTCTTCGCTCGACCCGTTGGGAACCTTGGCCAAAGGGCAGGAGGCGGCGCTCAATCCTTTTCGTTTGGCGGCTACGAACAAAGTATTCGGTGGAGTGCAGCAGATCCAACAGCATGTCGGGCTGATTCTGAAGACGTTGCAGCAGCCGAAATTGCCGACGAAGTTGATCGGAGCCTTGCATCAGCCAGATGGCAGCGCCGCGATTCGATTGCAGGTGACGTTCCTGCCCTCGAGCGTCGGCAAGACTGGTCCGCACGTCACGGTGCTTACGGCAGATGACGGCGGCTTCACTCTAACGGTCCCGGCGGGAGCGGCGATCCCTTCGGGCGGATTGCCCCTGACCGTGCACGGCGCAAACTTAAACACAACGGTCACGGTGCCGGCATCGCAAATCTCCGCCAGCGGAATGATCGGCGTCATTGTTCTTCCGGTCACGCTGACGCCAGTGCCGGTCAGCATACTTACAGCTCTGGCGGCCTTGGTGCCAACTGCTGGCGGCCAGGCTTCGGCATCCAAGCCGACCAAGCAGCAGACGCCCCAGGTGACCATCGGAGAGCCGGGGAGCGTGTGTGTCCAGAACTTCTCCAAGACTGCAACCGTTGACCGGTTTCCTTGGGGGGTCTTCTTTCGTCTGGTCGAGCCGCAGATGAGCATTATCAGTGAGACCCAGGAGCAGGTGATGCCGGGCGGGAAATACAACTG
>JBEKWZ010000729.1:0-3058 GCA_049512555.1 Candidatus Sulfotelmatobacter sp.
ACCGTGATCTGCGCCGACGCGGTAGCTCCGTTCCCTGCCTCCGTTGAGGTCACCGCGCTGGTGACATTATTCTGCGCGCCCGCGGTCGTGCCCACAACGTTCACTGTGAAAGTGCATGACGTACCCGCCGCCAGCGCGGCTCCAGACAGGCTCACACTGCTGGAACCACTGGCTGCAGTGATCGTCCCGCCTCCGCACGTCCCCGTTAAACCGTTAGGGGACGATACGGTCAGCCCGGCTGGCATAGCGTCAGTGAAGCCGATCCCGCTCAGCGACACGCTGTTGTTGGGGTTCGAGAGCGTGAACGTCAGAGTCGTGTTTCCGTTCAACGCCACGCTGGCGCCGCCGAACGTCTTCCCAATAGTAGGTGGGAGTTTCGTCGGAGGCGGCGAGCCGCCGGATGATCCCCCGCAACCGAAATTCCAGAGCAGGCTCACCACCATGAAGGTCAGAATCGATGCGGACTGTGCGGCCACCCGGAAACGGCGAGTCATGAATGCGTCCTTCTATTGGGGATGAGACTGGTCCTGCGATTGATCGTGGTCGGGCTCCGGCACGTCATCCGCTTGTGGCTTCCGGTTCATCTGCCGATAGAGCTCCTCCACCTGGTCTTTCGTTTTCTTGATCTCCTGCGACAACTGCAATTCCTTGCGTGCCATGTCCTGCATCTGCAGACGTCGATATGCGATCCCCAGTTGGTAGTGAGCGGCGCCGTTAAGCGGATCCGATTCAACCGCCTTTCGCAGATACTGAATGGCTTCCTTCGGCTTTTCCTGCACCATCAGCACCTTCGCCAGACCCATCTGAGCCTGGACCTCGTTCGGATTGATTTGATAGGCGCGCTGGTAATGCGCGAGAGCCTGATCCATTTGAGACTGCGACAACGCGATGCTGCCCAGTTGGCATTGCGTCCTGGCCGAATCGCCATCCACATTTAATGCGACTTCAAACTCCTTTTGCGCTTCGACCTCAGTCCCAGTGTCGCCCGGGGCCGACTGCAGAATGGCTTCTCCCAACTCAAAGTGCACGCCGGGCAGCCGCGGATCGATTTGCAAAGCTTTTCGGTAGTGATCGATTGCACCTTTCAGATCTCCCGCATTCACCAAGTGCTCTGCGATCACCTGTTGCATGCGAGCCGAACCTGGAGCGAGCACAGCCAGCTTATTCAGCGTGTCATCCGCCAGCTCCGAGTAAAGGCGCTGCGCCATGAACAGAACTTCCATATTGTCAGGATCAAGATTCACCAACTTCCGCATGAGCGCTGCCGCGGCCTCAGTGTCTCCTTGCTGATCGTATAGCGCCGCCAACTCCCTGCCGACTTGCAGGCGCAACCCCTTGTCGGTCAGTGTGGCAAAGGATTTTTCCAACAACAAGCGAGCAGACGGATCTCCCAATCTCCATCTGCAAATTCCCAGCAGCGCCCGCGTCTTCGCCAATGACGGATCAATGGCCAGAGCCTTGCGAAAGTTTTGCGAGGCCCTCTGACAGTCCCGCTGAAAAAACGCAATCACCCCAAGGTTTGCAAATGCCTCGGCATTCTTAGGGTCAAGCGCCAGCACGGCATCGAACTCCTTCGCCGCCGACCCTGGGTCCTGCGCCTTGAGGTACGCCTCAGCCTTCTGCAGGTGCCCGCGAATCTCGGCGGCCTGAGAACTTCCACTCTGTGCAGCCATTGCTGCAACCGTGCTCGCAAGAAGAATCAAAAACAAAACCAGCCGCCGGCCGCGGATGCGCCACACCAAGTTCCCTGCCACAGACGGAGAACTGCCACCCTGAAACGCGGATTGAAGAAGGCTACCGAGTCGAGACCTTGTCATGGAGCAACGATACTGCGAAATCCACCGTTTCGGCGAACCCCAAAAACTGCGGGGTGCGGAAGGTAAGCTGCTTCCGCACCCCACGGGAATGCGTTCATCGAACTCCTGCACGGGCTTAGAACGAAACGCGACCTCCCAACTGAATAATTCGCATATTTTCGTTAAAGCCCGCAGGCCCGGTGCTGTTGCCGGCTGTGGTGTCGGCGAGCGTGCCACCGCTGTAGCCCACGTTCGCATCCGGGTTCGCATAGTTGACGTGATTAAACATGTTGGAGGCGTCGGCCCTGACCTCGAACTTTACTTTCTCCGTGATCGAGAATTCCTTGCCCAGGCTCAGGTCGACGTTGCTGAATCCGGGCCCGATCAGGGTGTTCCGCCGGTCATTGCCAAACGTCCCCGCTGCCGGGTTGGCGTACGCGGCGGGATTGAACCATCCTCCGATTCCAAAATGGGTAGCGGGATTTGCGTTCGGCACCATCATGTGACTCGATGCTCGCGGGTCGCCAATTTGGTCGGGATACAGAGTCACGCCAGCGCCGAAGGCTGGGGTTAGTCCCGGATCGATTCCTCCCGAGACAGAACTCTGGATCACCGGGGTGTAGGGCACCCCGCCGTGCCACTGGAAAATAGAGGATAGGCGCCATCCCCCCACAATCTGGTTGAGCGGTCCGTGAAGTGCGAATTGACGTCCCTGGCCGAACGGCAACTCATAAATGATCTGGCCGACCAAAGTGTTGGCCGAGTTGAAGTCCGACAATCCGTAATTGGCTGAAGGATGGTACGCATCCTGATAGATGTCAATGCCCGATCCGTGACCATTGCCGGTTCCGGTGTCGAGCGACTTCGACCACGCGTAATTCGCCTGGAAGCTCACGCCATGCGACATCCTCTTCTCAAGGCGCAATTGCAGTGCGTTGTAGTTGGAATATCCATCGTAGATTTGCGCGGCAATACTGTTGAATACAGGGTTGGGGTTACCACAGTGATAGAAGCTGGTGCATAAGAACCCGCCCACCGCAGTCGAACTGGGAATAGTGCCCTCATTGATGTCGGTGGCGAAGTTGAGGTTCTTCCCGCGAGTGTAAACATAGCTGGTATCCAACAGGAAGCCAGGCGTGATCTCACGCTGAACACTGAAGAGGAACTGCTGCACGTAGGTGGTGGGCATACTACGCGGGTAGTATTCCGCGCTGCTATAGTTCGCCAAGGTCGACGAAAGAGTTTGCACCGTTGGAAAAATC
>JBEKWZ010000730.1:0-3054 GCA_049512555.1 Candidatus Sulfotelmatobacter sp.
GTGCCGGGCAGGTCCACCACGATGCGGGCGGGCGAGTCCAGAGTGCTGACCTTCGGCGCGATTGCGCCTTTGGAGCTCATCTCGACTCGGATATTGTCCGTGTCCCGGACTACGTTGACTCGATCGAGCTGGCTCGGCGTCTGGGCAGCTGCGCCCACCGTCAAGAGCAACGATACGAACATTGTCAGTTGTTGCTTTCGCATTTCGCCTCTCCCCACCCGCGGGCCTGGCCCGCGTGTTCCTTCGTCAAACTCGATTTCGGCGACCGCTTCCGGTCCCGCCGTGATGCCTGAAACCTGTTCTAGACTGCCGGCGTGAAGATTCTCTTCACCACTTCCCGCGTGAACGACTTGCCCAGCTTGTCCTGCACCGTCTCCTGGAACACCACTGAGTCACCCGTGATCTTCACCACGTAGCCGTTAAACACGGGATCGTTTTCCCGCAGGAAATATGCCTTGTTCAAATTATTGGTCACGACCGCGATGAAGCCGTTGTCGGACTTCACCACGCCCCGCAGATTGATGGTCCCAATCTCCAGGCACTTCTTTCCGGTCGAGCATCCCGAACCGTTCTGCTGCACGACCGGGCTGAAGAAGGGATCGCGCTTCCCGCTCATCGCCCACTTCTTGTCTTCCGCCTTGGGCTCCTTCGGCGCAGTCGCCATTTCAGACTTCACTTCGGACTTGGTTTCAGCCGCTGCCGCACTCTCGGCCGAGGGCTTGGTTTCTTTAGCTGCCGGCTTGGCCGGCGCCTTCATCGGATCAGCTTTGGCCACGACCACGGCAGCCTTGGTGACTTCAGGCTTGGCCGCCGCCGGTTGAGCCGCCGATGGTGAAGACTTCGCCACCGCCGTCTTCAACTGGGTCGCCGCTGCCTTGACTGGAGCTGGATTGCTCTTCGCTGGAGCGGGAGCCGGAGCCGGCGTCGCCTTTGCAACCACGGGCGCCGCTGCCGCTCCTGCCTGCGCGTGCAGAGTAAGGATCAGCTGGCCGGCGTCGCCAGGCGTGATGTCATAGGCCATGGCCTTCTCCAGGTCGATGACCACGCTGGTCGTCGGAGGAGTCTTGCCGTCCATGCCGATGCGTACGCCTTTCACTCCGCCGCTGCCCACCGGAATCTTGTTCTGCGAGCTGGCAACCACCGTCTCCGGCAGTTCCACCACCACGCGATCGGGCGACTTCAGCTTGCTCACCCGGGGCGTGACCGTCTGGCTGGAAGTGATTTCGATGTCGACGCCGTCCGGCCCGGGAAGCACGTTCACCTTCTGCAACTGGTTGCTCCCCGAGGCAGCGGATTTCGCCGTCGCCTTCGTCCCCGGAATCGCCGCGGGTTTCACCGCGGGAGCCGGAGCGCCGGGCGCCGGTTTGGCCGGAGCCGTGCTCGAACCGTTGGCCTGCGTCTGCTGCAGCGATTTTGCCGTGCTGCGCGCGTTGTCGATGGCGTCCGGGCTCTGCGCCTGCATGGCCGCAGACCCGCCCACCGTCATCGTGATTGCCGTTGCCAGAATGCAAGTCGTCAGCTTCATAGTCATTGCCTACTTACCCGCCGGCGTTCCCGGTTTCGCTCCGGCGCCTGCCGCGGAAGGTGTCAAGTCGTGACTGAAGTATGTGGTCGCGGTGAATACCGCGATTACGCTTTCGTTCGGTGCGTACTGGTAGGTGTGCTTAGTCTTCGCCGCGCTTGGATTCTTCGTGGTCGAGACCAGCAGCCCGCCAATATTCACAATCCGTTCCAGCTTGCTCACCCGGTCAAAGAAATTCAGCACCGAGTAGTACGGCCCGTCCAGCTCGATATCAAAGGGCACTTCGGTGTAGTACTGCTGCGACTTGATGTCCTTCGCCGCATAGCGCCGCAGTTCCACGCCCGCCTTCTGGCTTTCGGCGTCCATCATTTCGATGAACCCATCCACCTGCTTCTCGTCGGGAACGATGCGTTGCTCGATCTCCAGTTGTTGTTTGAGCTCGGCCAGCTGCTGCTCCATCTGCTTCAGCTTGGGCCGGTAGGACTCGAGTTCGTTGTTCTCCCGAATCTTGTCTTCGAGGGCGTGCTGCGCGGCCGTGTTGTGGTCGTTCTGGCTCTTGAACAGCGTGAAGTACAGCCCCGCCGTCACCACCGCACCACCGACCAGCACCGTTGCCCACTGCTTGATGCCCGACATTTCTCCAAAATTCATCGCCATAGGTCCGCCTTTACGACTTTCCCTTCCCGCCCTTATCGCAGCTTAAGATGAATTGAAACGCCTGCATGTCTTTGATCTGATCGTCCTGCCAGGTTTCCTTAATCTCGACGTTGCGGAAGAAGCCGGTCTTCTGCAGATTCGCGATCAGGTTGGCCACCGCGTCGGTCGACAGCGCCGTGCCTTCCAGGTTCACGCTCGGCCCGGAATCGTCCATCTTGCTCAGCCACACGGCTTCGGTGTTGTTCACCGTCTCGCCCATCATGGCCATCAAGTTAACCGGACCGGTCTGGTTGGCGCGCAGCCCGTCAATTACATCCACGCGCCGCTTGTAGGCATCGGCCTGGTTCTTGCGCTCCATGAACCGCGCCTTCACGTCGGCCAGTTGGCGGTTGTTGGCTTCCGCCACCTTCATCCGCGCCGAGATCGCCTTCGACTGATGATCCAGCCGGTACCAGTAGCCCAGGTTGAACAACCCGGCTATCACCAGCACCGCCAGAACCTTCAGCTTGGGCGATCCCATATCGCCCATTTCCATCGTGGGCATCGACGGTCCGCTGCCACCGCGCTTCCCTTTGGATGTTTCGAGCAGGTTGATTTTGATCATAGGGATTCAAAGCTCCTCAGGGCCAAGCCCACCGCTACCGCCATCTGGCCAGGATTATTCTCCACCAGCTCTGCTCCGTGTCCTTCGGTCGGAGGCAGCACGCGCTGGAACGGATTCAACAACTCCACCGGCATCGAGAACTCCTGCCGTAACGCTTCCACCAGGCCCGGCACCTTCGAGGAACCACCCGCCAGGTAGATCTTTTCAATGTGCTCGCCCGCCGCGCTGGCCCGGAAGAAGTCGAACGTCTTCTGAATTTCGAGCACGATAA
>JBEKWZ010000731.1:0-3046 GCA_049512555.1 Candidatus Sulfotelmatobacter sp.
TTAGGGTTCGTCAGCATCAGCGCGGCGACGTCTTCGTTCATCTGCGCTGCGAGCGCTGCGATGTCGACCATGCCGCGCGAGTCCGACTTCAGATTTTCGACCGCATAGTTCACCATCGCCGCCGTCGCGGGATTTGTTCCGTGAGCGGAGTCGGGAATCAGAATTTTCTTGCGCGCATTGCCCTTCGACTGGTGATAGGCGCGAACCATCAGCAGGCCGGTCATCTCGCCATGCGCGCCCGCCGCGGGCTGCAGCGTGATCGCGTCCATGCCGGTAATCTCGATCAATTGCTCGCTCAACGTCTTGAGAATGTGCAGCGCGCCCTGGGAAATCTTTTCCGGCTGGTAGGGGTGCCCGTTGGCGATTCCCTCCACCCGCGCAACCGCCTCGTTCACACGCGGGTTGTACTTCATGGTGCACGATCCAAGGGGATACATGCCGAGATCGATGGCGTAGTTCCACGTGGACATGCGCGTAAAGTGGCGTATGATTTCGATCTCGCTCACTTCCGGCATGTTGCCCAGATCTTTTCTCTCCGACGCGCCCAAAAGCTGAGCTGCATCAACTTCCGGCACGTCGAGCGGCGGCAGTTTCCACGCTGCCTTGCCTGCCGACGACTTCTCGAAGATCAAGCCCTCGTTTTGATTGACCTGGAGTGTCGCCTTGCGAATCACGGGCTTCATCGCGCCACCTCTTCCACGTCTTCTTCCTTGGACGACCGCACCGAGCGCTCGCTCTCGGCGACCAACCCGACCGCGGTGTCGATCGCGCTGCGCGTGGTCAACTCGGTACAGCACCACAAAGCCGCATTCCCCAACTCGGGATAAAACTTTTTTAGCGGCAAGCCGCCGACCATCTTGTGTCCCAGCAATCGGCTGTTGATGGCGTAGGGACCTTCGCTGGTCTGCACGACAAACTCGTTGAAGCGCGGCGTTCCCGCGAACAACACCTTGCCGTGCTTGGCGAATTGCGCCGCCGCGTAGGCCGTCTTCGCCAGATTTTGTTTGGCCAATTCTTTCAAGCCGATTTTGCCGTACACGGTCATGAAGATGTTCACCATCAGCGCGACCAAGGCCTGGTTGGTGCAGATGTTCGATGTCGCCTTCTCGCGGCGGATGTGCTGCTCGCGGGTGGCCAGCGTCAGTACAAATCCGCGCCGGCCTTGCTTGTCGACAGTCTGGCCCACTAACCGTCCCGGCATCTGCCGCACATATTTTTCGCGCGTGGCGATGACGCCGCAGTACGGGCCGCCGAATCCCAGCGGCACGCCGAACGACTGCGCCTCCATGGCGATCACGTCGGCCGCCCGCGGAGGCTCTACGATCCCGAGCGACACTGCTTCGGCGATCGACACCACCAACATCGCGCCGTGCCTGTGGGAGATGTCGGCAATGGCCGAGACGTCTTCGATGCAGCCGAAAAAGTTCGGCGATTGCACTAGCACGCACGCCGTTTCCGGCGTAATCGACTTCTCGAGCTCTTTCAGGTTCACGCGGCCATCGTCGCCGAAACCCGCCACCGACAACGGCATCCCCTGATGCGTTGCATAGGTGGCGAGAACCTCGCGATACTCCGGGTGCAGGCTGCGCGCCACCACCACCGACCGCCGGCCGGTCAGACGAACCGCCATCATCACGCCTTCGGCCGCCGCCGTCGACCCGTCATACATCGACGCGTTCGCCACTTCCATCCCCGTGAGTTCGCAAATCATGGTCTGGAATTCGAAAATGGATTGCAGCGTGCCTTGCGAAATCTCCGCCTGATACGGAGTGTAGGCGGTCAGAAACTCGCCGCGCGAAATCAGCGAATCAATAATGACGGGGCGGTAGTGAGAGTACGCACCCGCGCCCAGAAAGCTGGTGTAGCCGCCGTCACCATTCTCGCGGGAACGCTGGCGGAAGAAGTCGACAATTTCCGACTCCGCCATTTGGCGCGGGATGGTGAGGTCGCGAGTCAGCCGGTACTCGGCCGGAATCGGTGCGAACAGATCGTCGACCGAACGTATGCCAATCGCTCTCAGCATCGCTTCACGGTCGGCGGGAGATTTCGGTAAATAGCGCATAGGAAGTTCTTTAGATGTGTCTCGAGGTCATTTGGATTGAGAGGGTGCGGGCTTCGTTTGCATCCAATGCGAAACTCATCGCGTATCGATTCGCCTGCTTCAAAGGCCTAACCACGAAGGACACGAAGTAACACGAAGGAATATCAGTGTCCCGCCTCTTCCGCCACAAATTTCTCGTAATCCGCCGCCGACAGAAGACCGTCGAGTTCGCCTGGATTTTTCAGCGTGAGCTTGACCATCCACGATCCGTGGGCATCTTTATTCACGTTCTCGGGCGACGTCGCCAAAGCTGCGTTGATCTCGGTCACGGTGCCCGACGCCGGGGCGAACAAGTCCGACACAGCCTTGACCGACTCGACCGTGCCAAACGTCTTGCCGGCGGTGAGTTCCGCGCCCACCTTGGGAGTCTCGACGAACACGATGTCGCCCAGCGACTGCTGCGCGTAATCCGTGATGCCGATCGTGGCGGAGGTGCCGTTCACCTGAATCCATTCGTGTTCTTTGGTGTACTTGCGATCTGCAGGGTAAGGCATAAAAGCTTCTAGCTCCTAGCGAATCTTGTAGCGCCGGCATCTTGCCGGCTGTCGCGAGGGCGTCTCGCCCTCGCAGGTGGCGGCGTGACGCCGCCACGACAGCCGCCGAGACGGCGGCGCTACCAATCCTTCACTTCTTTGGTCGTCTATAAAAGGGTGTCGGAACCACCACCGCTCCGACGCCTTGACCTCGAATTTCCACTTTCACTCCCGCCCCAACCGCCGCGAACTCCGGCGGAACGTAGGCCAGCGCGATATTCTTCTTCAAGAACGGCGCGGGCGAGCCGCTGGTCACATATCCGATCTCGCGCCCGCTGTCGTCGAGCACTTTGTATCCATCGCGGGCGATGCCGCGCTCGGTCATCTCCAGGCCGACCAGGGTTCGCTTCACGCCCGCGGCTTTTGCTTTCTCCAGCTCGGCCCGGCCGACGAACTCCGGCTTCTCCATTTT
>JBEKWZ010000732.1:0-3037 GCA_049512555.1 Candidatus Sulfotelmatobacter sp.
GGGCGATTCGGCGGTGTCGCCCCCGGCGAGGGTGACACCGAATTTTTCCCCGAGACTGATCAGGCTGCGGAGAAAGCGCCCAACCCAAGCCTGAGGCAAGTCGCGCGGCAAGGCTATCGATAAGAACGCGGCGACCGGCTCTCCACCCATGGCAGCAATGTCACTCAGGCCGCGGGCGAGGCAGCGGTGGCCGACCGATTCCGGCGGATGCCAGTCGCGGCGGAAGTGAATACCTTCCAGGGTGAAGTCGGTCGTGACCAAAACCTCGCCAGCCCCGGAGTGTCGTCCCGGCAACAGTCGCAGCACGGCGCAGTCGTCTCCAATTCCGGTGAAGATGGGGGAGAGTGTGGGGCGGACACTCTTGTCCGCCTGCCTCAGCCGGTCTGATTTCGCCATGCGGCGAATCTGGGCAATCAGCGCTTTTTCGGGCAGCGGCATGGCGATTCACTATACCGCCGAATATAATCAGCCAGACATAATTAGCCGAACATGAGATGGCGGCTTTGCGCCGCGAGATTCAACTTCCAAATCGGCCAGGCCAGAAGCACACTGGTAATCTGTCCCTGGGTGACTCTCGATTACCCGTCTTCAGTAACCTCGAAATGACCTTGTGCGTCGTTGACAGGGGGAACCCAGTTTGTTACCGTTAACCAGTCATTCACAATAACCTTTGGCCGAGCTAGGATCTGCAAGCATTTAAAGGTGCAGATCAAGCAGAACTTTCAGGCTTTGGTCGCAGTTCTGGTAGGTGTAGGGCGCGAGAAGGTTTCCATTTCCAAGATGGAAGCGTAGCCCGAAAACGTCAGGTGGTCCGAGCAGGCGTTTCTGCAAACTCAGAAACTGTGGCCTGATGATCCGGACCTGATGCTTTAAAACTTGGTACGAGTAGTTCGGGGAGCGATTTGCAGAAACGCTTTTACATCCTATTTGTGGCCCGCGGGGACGATGGGCAGCTGCGTAAAATTTCCATCCCCGTACATTATCTGTATGTGTTTGTGGTGGGCGCCGCAATTGGATTCCTCAGCCTGACCGGCATTGCCAGCTCTTATACCCGCATGTTGCTGAAGGTTTCCCGCTACAACCAGCTGCGGACGGAAAAAGATCAGCTCAAAGACAATTATTCTCGCCTCGAGCAGGTCGCCAAGGAACGCGATGTGCAAGTCGCGTCGCTGGGCTCGATCGCCGGGGAAGTTTCGGCTCTGTACGGGTTGAAGGCGCAGCCCACGCTGGTGACGGCGACCGCCGAACAGATTCATGATGCCGACGTAAGTTCTTCGCTCGACCAGCTGCATGCCCTGCGGACTTCGGCCCTGACCGGTGCCACCATGGTCGGGCTCACGATGGGCCTGACGCGTAATGCGACGACGGCAGACTGGTTTAAGGCCAATTCGGCCCCGAACCTGTGGCCAATCGAAGGCCAGGTGACGGCCAGTTTTGGGGAGCGCATCGATCCGTTCAACGGTGAAGGCGCATTCCACAGCGGCGTCGACATCGGCAGCAGCTACGGCGCTTCGATTGTGGCTCCGGCTGACGGCGTGGTCACCTTCAGCGACCTGCTGGGCGGCTACGGACGAGCCATTATGATCGATCACGGCAACGGCATCAGCACTCGCTACGGTCATCTTTCCGGCTTCGCGGTCACGGCCGGACAGGCAGTGCATCGCGGCGACGTGATTGGATACGTCGGCTCCAGCGGCCGCTCGACCGGGCCCCATCTTCACTATGAAGTTCGCATCAACGATACTCCGGTGAATCCCTACAAGTACCTCCGCATCAGCGTCGCGCAGAGCGGCGGCTTCTCTTCGGGAAGCTAGAAAACAAGCTTTCAGCTCTCAGCCATCAGCTTTCAGCTCGGATCCCCCCTCGGTTACTGGCGTAATGAGTTGCGCCATAGAAGCCGCGGGATCATGGTGCTTGCGGCGATACCATGGATAGATATCCCGCTCTAGCTGCGCGGCATTGGCGCGGCACGGCTGCGGCTGAAGGATGGCTTCATGGAGAATCCCGAGATCAAGCAGTTTGGCCGCTACGAGGTGGTGGCTGAGCTGGGCCGCGGGGCCATGGGCGTGGTCTATAAGGCGCGGGATCCGCAGATCGACCGGTTCGTCGCGGTGAAAACGGTTTCGCTGTGGGGGCAGGAGCCGGACGAGGAAAAAGAATTCCGCCTGCGCTTTGTGCATGAGGCGCACGCCGCTGGGCGGCTGCATCATCCTGGAATTGTTGCCATCTTCGATGCCGGGGAAAATCCTGAAACCCACGACCCCTACATTGTTTTGGAGTACGTAGCCGGGGAGGCGCTGAACCGGATAGTGGCTCGTGAGAAAAAACTTCCACCGGCCCGAGCGCTGCAGCTTGCGGAAGAGATCGCCGAGGCCCTCGACTACGCTCACGCCCAGGGCGTGATCCATCGCGACATCAAGCCGGGAAACATTCTTGTGACCGAGGCCGGACGGGCCAAAATCGCTGACTTCGGTATTGCCAAGCTGAATCTGGCTCACTTCACCGTGCCCGGACACTTGCTGGGAACTCCAGCCTATATGGCGCCGGAACAGTTGAGCGGCGAAGGCGTAGACGGACGCTCCGATCTGTTTTCGCTGGGCGTGATTCTCTACGCCATGGTCACAGGGCATTCTCCGTTTCAAGGCGACAGCGCGACCACGGTGAGCTTCAAGGTGGCGAACCGTGAGCCGATCGCGGCCAGCGCGCTCGACCTGAGTCTGCCGCGCGAACTGGATGAAGTCATCGCCCGCGCCATGGCGAAGGATCGGGAGCAGCGCTACCAGCACGGCGCGGAGTTCGCTGAAGACTTGCGGCAGTTGCAGCAGTTGTTCAAGGCAGACTCAACCACGACGTCGTTGCGGGTAGCGGGTCCCGGTACTCGATCGGCCACGCGTACAGGCACACATACAGGAAGACCCGCAACGGCGGCGTCCGCCGCGCATCCGGCGGTCGGGATGGCGCTGGGAGTGAACTCGCTCCGAGCGGCGATTCGAAAAGCGCCGGCGCGGGATCTGGTTCTGGGGGCGGCGCTGGTGGG
>JBEKWZ010000733.1:0-3037 GCA_049512555.1 Candidatus Sulfotelmatobacter sp.
CGAAGATGCCGGCGGATTTCCGGGTTTCCATCACTAACGCTCCGGGCAAGGATGCGTACCCGATTTCCAGCTTTACCTGGCTGCTGATTCCGGCCCAGTCCAAGGATGCGGCAAAAGGCAAGATTCTTACCGACTTCCTGAACTGGATGGTTACCGACGGCCAAAAAATGACCAGCGCCCTGTCCTACGCGCCGCTGCCCGACAGCGTAGCGGCCAAGGTGAAGGACGCGGTCACGCAGATCAAATAAAGCTCCACAAATAAGTTCAGCAAAGCGCGGGACATTCAGGACATTCATTCATTGCAGAACCAAAAAGGAGAGAACAATGAAGTTTGCGTGGAAGCTGTGTGCAATTCTTTTTCTGGCAACGGGACTGGTGGCGCAAACCAGCACCGAGCCCAAACCGAAGAAGGCGAAGCCCGCGACTATCACCGCGGCGGATGTTCAGGCGTTGAAGGACGCGATCGCGGCGCAACAGGCGGCGCTGGCGCAGCAGCAGCAGGAGATTCAGGCACTGCGCGAGGAATTGCATCATAAGGATCAGGCGGTGCAGCAGGCGCAGAGCGCTGCCTCCGATGCGGCCGGTAAGGCCGACGCCGCGCAGGCGCAAGCCGCGCAGCAACAGCAGGCGGTCGGCGAATTGAAGGCCGATGTAACTGACCTGAAGACCAACATGGCCAGCACCGTTGTGGCCGTGCAGGAAACGCAGAAAACGGTCAAAGAAAGCGTTGACCCCCTGGCGCTGCATTACAAGGGCGTGACCATCACTCCGGGCGGCTTCCTGGCGGCCGAATTTGTGCGCCGCTCGCGCGCGCTGGCTTCGGACGTCAACACGCCCTTCAACTCTCTGACCATGCCCGGCGCTTCACAGAGCGCCATTTCGGAGTTCTTCGGTTCTGGACGCCAGTCCCGAATCTCCATGTTGGCGGAAGGCCGCGTGGGGACCGCGAAGTTGGCGGGATACATAGAATCTGACTTCCTGTCGGCCGGCGTGAGTTCCAACAACAACCAGAGCAACAGCTATACGCTCCGCCAACGCCAAGCCTGGGCCCAGGCCGCGTTCGATAACGGATGGACCTTCACCGGCGGCCAGATGTGGAGCCTGGTCACCGAAACCAGGCACGGCACGGATAACCGTAGTGAAGCGTTGCCCATGACCATCGACGCGGCGTATACCGTGGGCTTCAGTTGGGCGCGGCAGTATGGTTTGCGCGTGTCGAAAAACTTCGGCAACAAGGCCTGGTTCGCGGTTGCGATCGAAAATCCGCAGGCCACGCTCACCACTCACAACAACGTCGCCAATTACCTGGTCGGCTCGGCGGGCGCGGGCGGCGGCGTTTATAACGGCGCGGTCACCACTTGTACGACCAGTGGCACCGGCGTCACTACCTGCAGCAACGCGGCCAACTATGCTTTCAACCCTTCGCCTGACATCGTCGCCAAGCTGGCGTTCGAACCTGGTTTCGGACACTACGAAATCTTCGGCGTCTACAGCCGCTTCCGCGACCGCGTTTTCCCTTGCGAAGATGTTTCCGCCACCGCGACGGTTGGTTGCGGAACCGACGCAACGCCGGGACAGGCCAATGCTTCCGACGCGTTTAACAGTTCCAAGAATGGCGGCGGCATCGGCGCCAACGCTCGCTGGTCATTCGCCCACAAGCGCATGGACTTCGGACTGCATTTCATCGGCGGCAGCGGAATCGGACGCTACGGCGCGGGTGGAGAGTCGGACGCTTCTGTGAAGGCCGACGGAAGCCTGGCCTTAATCAAGAGTCTTCAAGGGCTGGGCACTCTGGAATGGCACGGGCCCAAGCTGGACGTCTACTTGAACGGCGGTACGGAGTATGCGGCCCGCACAGCGGACTACGATGCCATTACCGGCAAGTACGTCGGTTACGGATCGCCGTTCTTCAACAATACGGGCTGCTACACCGAGACTGGGCCAGCGTCAGGCGGGTTCCTGCCGGGTGGCCTCTCCGGTTGCACTGCCGATACGCGCGCGCTGATCGAAGGAACCGCCGGCTTCTGGTACAAGTTCTACGACGGCTCCAAGGAGAAAGTGAACAAGGGCAGGATGCAATTCGGCGTGCAGTACTCCTACGTGACGCGGAATGCGTGGTCCGGATCATCGTCACCGAATGATCCGCACGGAATCGACGGCATGATCTTCACGTCGTTCCGTTATTACCTGCCGTAAGCGAGCCGGAATCTACAGCCGGCACTTAGACAGAGCAACAGCTGTCCAAGTGCCGGCTTTCCTTTTTGGCGAAACGCGGGAAATTGGCTTGCAGGGGATGCGTCCTGCGCCTGCCCCCGGGATGCTTTATACTAGTGATCCCCACTGGATCATCGGGGGTTCACCAGACGAATTTCGATCGGCAACCACACATCCCACGAATCTGGCAGTAAGAGCGGCAGCTATGACTCGTATTTCGCTCGACAACCCGGGTTACTACCTCAATCGCGACACTTCCTGGATGGCGTTCAACCGTCGTGTGCTCGAAGAGGCGGAGGACGAGGGCAATCCGCTGCTGGAGCGGGTGAAGTTCTTGTCGATCTCGGCCAGCAATCTGGATGAGTTCTTCGAAGTGCGCGTGGCCGGCATGATGCAGCAGATTGAAGACGGCTACAACGAAGCTGGTCCCGATGGTCTGAGCCTGACTGCAAAGCGGGACATCCTGAGCAAGCTCACCCACGAATTTGTCGACGACCAGTACGACTGCTGGAATGCCCGGCTGCGCCCAGCGCTTTCGACCAACGGAATTCGCGTGCTTGGGTTGCACGAGTTGGATGCCGATGCCTTGCGTTTCGTCGATGGGTATTGCGAAAAGGAATTAGACCCGCTGTTGACCCCAGTAACGGTCGACCCATCGCATCCGTTCCCGCGCGTGATTAATAAGGCGTTGTGCCTGGGCCTGCTGTTGCGTCGCCGCCGGCGCTCAGCGCTCACCTATACGGGCGTGGTATCGGTGCCGCGGGCGCTGCCGCGGCTGGTGCGGCTGCCGTCGCAGGGCACGGACGATTTTATTTTTCTCGCT
>JBEKWZ010000734.1:0-3036 GCA_049512555.1 Candidatus Sulfotelmatobacter sp.
TACGCATCCCCCCAACAGCTGGACTGAGGCTTGAACTGGTCTGACACGAGGTTTGCAAATGAAAAATTTGATTCTCGCCGCGTTTCCGCAACTCAGACGATTCGCTCTGAGACAGTTCTTTCCCTGCATGGTGGCTGCTTCTCTCTGTTGGGGAGCCGCGGCCGGAGCTCAAGACAAACCGGCCGAGCCTTCCCATAACGCGGGATGGGTCGTGATTCCGGTCGAGGAATATCGCGTGCTGCGAGCCAAGGCCTATCCAGTCGAGCACGATCCCGAGCCGCCTCCGCTGGATGCCACGTTGACCCGGGTCGATTACGACCTGCAGGTTAGCGGCGACCTGGCGGCCGGGCGCGCCAGCCTGACAGTCGATGTATTGAAAGACGGATGGGTGCGCGTGCCTGTGCCCGCGGGTCTGCTGGTTCGCGAGGCGCGGCTCGATGGCAAGCCGGTGTCGCTCGTGCCTGCGCAGAAAGGCGGAAAGCATCTCTCGGCGCTGCTCTCGCACGCCGGCCGTTCCGTGCTGCTGCTCGATGTGGATGTGCCGGTCACCTCCTCGGCGGGCGATGAAAGTATTTCCCTGCCCGCGACGGAATCTGGCGTGACCCGTGCCACGGTCTTGCTGCCGCGACAGGGAGTCGATCTGCGAATCGGCGGCGGACTGCTCTCGGAAAAATCCGAGACCACGGGCGAGACCAAGTGGCTGGCCTACGCCAGCGGCAACGACGCACTCACGTTTACCTGGCGCAAGAAAACGGAAGATCATCACATTGATCTGCCTCTGCGGCTGCGCGGGTCGCTGACTCAGCTGACCAGTCTGGCCGAAGACTCGACTTCCATTTATGCCGAAGCCAATTTCGAAGTCGTGCAGGGCGCGGCTCGCGAAGTGCGCATCCATCTGCCAGAAAAAATAACCATTAACCAGGTTTCGGGCGCCATGGTGGCTGACTGGGAGATGAAAAACGGCGAGCTTGCCGTAACTTTCCTGGAGCCGGTCGAGCACAGCGCGCGCTTCGTCATCAACGGCGAGGCTCGCCTGCCGCGCGACGGCATCATCGACATCCCGCTGTTGCGGCTGCTGAACACGGAACGCGACACCGGAGGCGTGGCCGTCGAAATCCTGGGTGCAGGCGAAATCAAAGACCAGAAAGCGCAGGGCCTCGAAGACGCCGACGCCACCGATCTCGGCGAGATGGTGGCTAACCGGCAATCGCCGGCGCTGGTCGCGTTTCGCACCCGCTCGGGCGAGGCGGGAAAAGACCGTTCGTTGAGCATCAACGTTGCCCGCTATGACCAGCAGGCCGTCCTGATGGCGAACGTGGAAGAGGCTCGCTACCAGGTGTTGATGAGCACCGACGGAAAAGAACTGGTGCAGGCGCGGTATGCGATTCGAAATAATCAGCGCAACTTTGTGAAGGTCAGTCTGCCTGCGGGTGCGACCGTGTGGAGCGTTACGCTCGCGGGCAGGCCAGTTCGTCCCGGCCAATCGCCCGACGGCAGCCTGCTGTTGCCGCTGGAGAAATCGCGAGGCGGAGACGACGCGCCCGCGTTCGCCGTAGAAATTCTGTATCTCGCCAAGGCCTCCGCGTGGGAGGAGAAAGGCCGGGAGAAGATCACCCTGCCCGCGCTCGATCTCCCCATCTCCCGCACCGGACTGCTGCTGTACTACCCGCCTCTGTTTAAGGTTTCGGCCGAGCCGGGAACGTTTCGCGCGCAAGAGTATGTGAATCCGATTTCTTCGGTCTTGGAAACGGCAAGCGGTGACGGGATTGGCGGAGTCGCAGCTCCTGCGCCACCTCCTCCGCCGCCGGCCGTGGCCAAGGAATTCGACCGGCTGGAAAACTACGCGAAACTGGGAGGCGCTGGCGACGACGAGAAGAAAAACTCCACGCAGGCGCTCCTCGACTCGTTCAAAGCGAAATCTATCAGCGGGAAGGTGACGGGCATTCTGCCCATCACTGTTTCTTTCCCCGCGTTCGGCCCGTCAATTTTTCTTGTTTCCGAACTCACCAGCGAGAACCAGTTTCCCGCTGCCGAGTTCAGCTTTCAGCGCGACAAAAAGGGAGGTGTGCGATGAAAACCAGATTCTTTGTGATCCTGCTACTGTGCTCTGTGAGTGCGGCGATGGCGCGTGCGGCCAATGGCAATGACGATAAATCCGAGTTGCCCCTGCCTAATTCCGGCAATGTCACACTGACCCTCGACGAATACAACCGGCTCGTGGAGCTCGCGGCCAAGCCGCCGAAGCGGCCCGACGCCGCTCCACTTCCCTACTCCATCAAACATGCCGACGTGAAACTGCACGTTGAAAACGACGGCGTGCGCGGCACGGTGGAACTTGAAGGAGAAGTTTTTCACAAGGGCGTGAGCAAAGTTCCGCTCACCAGCGGAATGACCGTACTCGACGCGCATCAGAACGGCAAAGGCGTTCCCTTGCTCCAGGAGAATGGCACGCACATGGCCCTGCTTCCGGGCCCGGGCGAATTCTCCGTCGCGCTCGATACCGGACTGCCGCTCAGAATCGAGGCTGGCCGCGCTTCGTTCACTCTGCCCGCGCCGACTGCGGGCAGCGTGCAACTGGCTCTCATGATTCCCGGCGACCACACCGTTGCCAACATCAGCCCCGGCCTGATTACCAGTCGAAAATCTGAAAACGGACATACTGCGATTGAAGCCACGCTGGTGCCGGGACAGCCTGCCACCATCTGGTGGGCCACGCGCGAAGCCGTGACTCCCACCGTCCCTCGTGAGGTGCGTTTTCTCTCCGAGGCCAAGACGCTCGTCTCCGTCAGCGAATCGGAAATGCGCGTGGCCGTGCTCGCCGACATCACCGTCGTGCAAGGTGAGCCCTCGCAATTCCATGTGGAAATTCCGGCGGGATACGAAGTCACCGGCGTGACGGGCGCCACTCTCGATTCCACGGAGACGAACTCCGACGTCTTAACCCTCAAGGTAAACGCTCCCGCTCAACGCACGCATCAGTTCCTGATTTCAATGGAGCGTGCCATCAACGGCGCGAAGGCCGACGCGCCGCTCCTC
>JBEKWZ010000735.1:0-3028 GCA_049512555.1 Candidatus Sulfotelmatobacter sp.
GAGATTCGCAAGCTGCACCCTCGCCTGCCGGTGATCATGTTCAGCACCCTGACCGAACGGGGGGCGGCGATCACGCTGGAGGCTCTGTCGCTGGGCGCGTCCGACTATGCGACCAAGCCCAGCAATAGCGAGAGCCTGGCCGACGCCATCGAACAGGTGCGAGCGGAGTTGGTGGCGAAGATTGTTGAGCTGGGAGGCCGCGGCAGGCGCGCCGCTCTGGTCATCGCGCCGCTGCCCAGAAAACGCGGCAGCGAGCGCATCGACCTTCTTGCCATTGGCACTTCCACGGGCGGCCCCAATGCGCTCGGCGAGGTGATTCCTCACCTTCCGGCGGATTTCCCCGTGCCCGTGGTGGTGGTGCAGCACATGCCGCCGGTGTTCACCCGGCTGCTGGCGGATCGTCTGAATTCCTCCTCTCCCCTCACTGTGCGCGAAGCAGAAGCGGGGAAGCTGCTCGAGCCAGGACAGGTGTGGATTGCTCCCGGCAACTACCACATGACGGTCGGGCGGAAAAGCGCCGGGACGTTCCTGAACCTGAATCAGGACCCTCCGGAAAACTCCTGCCGTCCGGCGGTGGATGTGCTGTTTCGATCGGCGGCCCAGAGCTATGGTCCGAACGTGCTGGCGGTGGTGATGACCGGAATGGGTTCGGACGGCGCTCGCGGGGCGGCGCAGATCCGCGAAGCGGGCGGAGAGATTGTGGTGCAGGATGAGGCGACTTCGGTGGTGTGGGGGATGCCGGGTGCGGTGGTCGGTGCGGGAGCAGCCGACAAAATCTGCCCCCTCGGGGACATCAGCCAGGAAATTGTCCGGCGTGTCACCTCCAGCCGGGCGCGAGTCTTCGGAGTGTCGGCAACGCAGACGAAGTGACGGACAGCAAGCAACGAGGAACGACCCCTACCAGGGATGAGGACGACATAGTGGCCACGGGGATAGCCAAGCCGGGGATGGAGTCGGAGGATCTGCGCGATCCCGCGTACCTGAAGATTCGCGATTTGATCTACCAGATTTCCGGCATTTACCAGCCTGAAGAAAAGCTGTATCTGCTGGCTTCCCGTTGTGCGCGGCGCATGAGCGTCGTGCAGGCGAAGTCCCCTGCGGAGTACCTGGAGCACCTCACCTCCCGCGGCAGCCGGGAAGCGGAGTTGCGCTTGCTCCTAAACGAAATCACCATTGGGGAGACCTACATGTTTCGCAGTCCGCCCCAACTGGAGGCGTTGCGCAACGTGATTCTTCCCGAGATCATAAAAGCCAAGAGCGCCATGGGGTTCAAGCGGCTGCGCCTGTGGAGCGCCGGTTGCTCGACCGGCGAAGAACCCCACACTCTGGCCATGTTTCTGCTGGAAGAGAGCGAAAAGATGCTGGCCGGTTGGAGCTTCGACATTCTGGCTACCGATCTGAACGACCGGTCTCTGGAGGCGGCCAAGGCCGGGATCTACGGAGAATACGCGCTGCGCAGCACCACCGAGCTCTTAAGAAAAAAGTACTTCACTTTCCACAATGACAAGCAACTCCAGGCCACAAGCCAGCTGAAGTCTGTGATCCGGTTTGACCGCGTCAATCTGAATGACGACAGCAAGATGACATTCCTGAAAGGCATTGACTTGATCTTCTGCTGCAACGTGCTCATCTATTTTGATCTGCCTTCGAAGCGCAAGGTCATGCAGCACTTTTTTTCCAATCTGCTGCCCGGCGGCTACATGTTCCTCGGCCACGCCGAATCGCTCTACCATGTGGATGACCGATTTCACCTGGTACATTTTCCCGGGACTATCGGGTATTTGAAGCCGCCCGTAGGGTATGCCGGCGGAGGCAAGCCATGAACGCGACCAGACTTGAGCTAATCCGGCAGAAGATCGAAGCTCTGCAAAGCATGCCCGCGGTTCCGGCCATCGTCCTGCCGCTGACGGCCATGCTCCAGTTGCCGTCCGATCAAGTGAATATCGAAAAAGTTGTCGAACTGGTTTCCTACGACGGGACCATTGCCGCCCAGTGCCTGCGCATGGCCAACTCCCCGTTATTCGGGCGGAGGAACGCGGAAACCGTGCGCAACGCGATCCTGGCGCTTGGCCTCAAGCGAATTGAGGCCATCCTGTTGGGTTGCTGCTTGAACCGGATCGTGCCGCCCGACAAGTGGGTTTTCGATCCGGTGACGTTCTGGCGTCACTCTCTGGGATGTGCCCTGGTCAGCCGCAAGATGGCGAAGCTGATCGGATATGAAGATCCCGAGAAAGCCTATCTTGCCGGGCTGCTTCATGACGTGGGAATGCTGGTGAACACGCTGGCCGTCACTGAAGATTTTCGCCAGTGCATGCAGGCCGCCCGCGATGGGCACCTGGCCCTTCACCTCAGCGAGAAGCAGCATCTGGGATTCACGCACTGTCAAAGTGGCAAGATGTTAGCCGAACAATGGCACTTCTCCCGAGACGTGACGGACGTGATCGAATTTCATCACTCCGCGGCCGCGCCTGCGGGCGGAACCTTGGTGGCGCTGGTCCATCTCAGCGACTTGCTGTGCCGGTTGCGCGACTTAGGATACGGCTACTACGAAGCCATGGGCGTTGACTTCGCCGGGGACAGCGCGTGGGCAACTCTGGTGCAGGGCTATCCCAAGCTCGCCGACATGGACTTGGCCCGCCTCGCCATGGACATCGACGGATCGATGGCAGAGATCGTCGCGGTCGTGGATGCGGTCTTCAAGCCCTAGCACATCCACACTCGCGGAACTCGATCGCAGAGTCCACTTCGCGAAGCACTTGTGCAGAGATCCATGTGCACAGATCCACGCGCAGCGTTCCACGCTGCGGAGATCTACGCTCGGAGATTCTACGATTCGCCTGTCACGATGCGCCTTTCACGAAAGCCAGAGTGCTGGCGGGCATCGAGATCGTGACCGCCGCGGCGATCGCGCGCCTGGCGTGGAAGTTCTTCAGTTTAAGCAGAAGGGGCGCCGTCACTTCCTGGCCTTTCGAAACCAGCAACGTGTTGTCCGGCGTGCGAACCTCTTGCTGAACGATCATGCCCGGTA
>JBEKWZ010000736.1:0-3028 GCA_049512555.1 Candidatus Sulfotelmatobacter sp.
GCCGTTGGCGTCAACTTCCACGGCGGCGGCAACGGCACCGGATACACGCCCATCGCCAACAACGGCGCCAGCGTGGTCGAAGCGCGCCCCGAGTTTTACGGCATTCTGATGTTCACGCTCGCTGGCCAGGGAACGCTTTACTCCACGCAAATCTCCGCCGGATCGCTCAACGTCACGGCCTACGCGGTCAAAGCATCTTCGGGCGGCCTGAACCTCGTCGTCGTCAACAAAGACCTCACCCAGAACCTCCAGCTCACCGCGCAACTTCCGCAAAGCGCCGGTTCGGCCACTCTGATCGCGATGACCCAGCTCTCGACCGGAGCCACCGCGCCCGACCTCTCGGCCACATCAGGCGTCACCATTCAGGGCGCCAGCGTCAACGTCGACGGCTCGTTCGCTCCCTCCGCGGCGTACACCCTCAGCACGAACGGCTCTCAGCTCACTTGTTACGTTCCTGCGCTCAGCGCCGTGCTGATGCAGATCGCCTAGAACGCGTTGAGTTTCAAGAGGATAAGTCTTAGTCTCAAGGCCCGATACCGAAAACCTAAGACCGAGAGCCGCTTTTCTCGCTCCTAACCCGCTGCAACGGCTCGACATACAATTCTTGACATTAATCGCAGATTGCAATATAACTATTGCTGTTTGGAATACTACTCGGGGGCGTGGCCGTTGAAGCTGGGCGAGAAAATTCGGTACCTGCGCGAGGTTGAAGGCTCGCTGCGCGGTCTCGGCCGGCCCATGACGCAACTTGAACTGGTCCGCGCCATCCGCGAAGAGTTGGGCAAAGGCCGGGGAAGCACCAAAGGTGCCTCCATCAGCCAGTCCTATCTTTCGCAGATCGAAAACGGCGTGCGCCCGCACATGACGCAGTCTTCGCGGGCTCTGCTGGCGAAGTTCTTCAAGGTGCATCCCGGCTTCCTGGTGGATGACCCCGACGGCTACCACGCCGAACTGACTTCAGACCTGCGCACTACCGAAGGCCAACTCGACGTCTGGCTGCTGCAAGGTTCGGAGAAATTCGCGAACGATCCGGAAGTCAGCAACGTGCTGATCAAGGCCGCCCGCGAAAAAGATACGCGCCGCTGCTTTCTGTTGCTCGGCGCAATTCTCGACACGCCCGGACTGGCCGACCGGTTGCTCGAGGCGCTGCGGCCGGAACTCGCGGCCAGCAACGGCAGTCATTCTGTGGGCAATCATTCTCGCGTAGGCCGGGCCGCGAGTGAGGAAGGGAGGCGAATCCGATGACGGCAGCCAAACTGGACTGGTCCGATTTTTATTTGATCTGTTTCGCGGTCGGCTTCTGCTTCAGTTTTTTTTCGTTCATCTTTGGCGGATCGCGTTTCGGACGCCTGCACCTGCCGCATTTTCACGGACACGTCGGGCACCTGCCGACGTTGCACGGGCCGATTGGGCATGCTCCCGTCGGACATGCCCCGGTGGCCGGCGGTCACGCGCCCACGGCGGCGCATGCCCAGGCAGCATCGCATGCGCCGGGCGCGAATCAGCCAGGTCGCAGCGGCAGCATTTCGCCGTTTAACTTCGTCACCCTCACGGCCTTTCTGGCGTGGTTTGGCGGCACGGGATATTTGCTCACGCGCTTTTCGACGGTGTGGGTCGGTTTGGGATTGCTCTTCTCCGTGCTAAGCGGTCTCGCCGGTGGCGGAATTATTTTTCTGTTCCTCAGCAAGGTGCTGATGTCGGACGAGGAGAACATGGATCCTGCCGATTACGAAATGGTCGGCGTGCTGGGCCGGGTTTCCAGTTCCATCCGCGAAGGTGGAACCGGCGAGATTGTTTACTCGCAGGTCGGAACCCGCCGCGTCTGTGGCGCCCGCAGTGAGGACGGCAAGGCGATCGCCAAGGGAACCGAAGTCGTGGTCGAACGCTACGAAAAGGGAATTGCCTTCGTACGCCTGTGGAGCGAAATATCGGGCGAAGACGAAACGCCTGCGGGAAGCTCGATCCAGGGTTGATTCAGCGGAATTTCGCGGTCGGGAGACCTATGATTCGGAATTTCTACAAACCGTTGGTCTGGCTGATGTGGCTGGCGCTGCCCATCACGGCACTCAAGTACTGGCGTGCCTGGGACCACCTGCCCCTGCGGATGGCGGTGCATTTCGACGCCCAATGGCAACCCAACGGCTACACCTCGCGCGAAGGCGCGTTGATGTTGGGCCTCGGCATCATGGCCGTCATGCTGCTCTTTTTCACGATCGGAGCGCTGATCGCGCACGCCCTGAAGCCGTCGGCGGCCTGGCCCTTGCTCATAGCTTTTTATGTAGTGCTCGGTTTCTTGTGGTTCGGAAACAACTCGATTGTCGAGTGGAACCTGAACCCGCCGCCTGCCCATTCCGAGTTAGTGGGCCCGGATTCCCCGGCGGCCAGTGACTCAAGCCGCACAAACCTTTTCGTACTGCATTCGTAAGGAGGCGTTATGGGATTGGGATTGTCGTCCATGGTCACAATCTGGATTTTTGTCGGGCTGGGAGTGATGGTCATCCTGTTCCTGATGAGCGGAATGGCCAGGCTCTATCGCAAAGCGGGGCCGCACGAAGCACTCATCGTATACGGTCTCGGCGGCACACGCGTCGTGCAAGGACACGGCACGCTCGTGTTCCCCATGGTGCAGGTCTGCCGCGATCTTTCGCTCGAACTCATGTCGTTCGACGTAGCGCCGCAGCAGGATTTGTATACGAAGCAAGGCGTCGCAGTAACCGTCGAAGCGGTCGCGCAGATCAAAGTGAAGTCCGACCGCGAATCCGTACTGACCGCGGCCGAGCAGTTCCTGACCAAGTCTGATCAGGAACGCGAAGGCCTGATTCGCCTGGTCATGGAAGGTCACCTGCGCGGCATCATCGGCCAACTCACGGTAGAAGAAATCGTCAAGCAGCCGGAAATGGTTTCCGACCGCATGCGCGGCACCTGCGCCGAAGACATGAACAAGATGGGTCTGGAAGTGATCTCGTTCACGATTAAAGAAGTGCGCGACAAAAACGAATACATCACCAACATGGGCAAGCCCGACGTC
>JBEKWZ010000737.1:0-3027 GCA_049512555.1 Candidatus Sulfotelmatobacter sp.
CGCCCCGCACGTCAGGACGGGCCAGAAGCGATCCCGCGATAAGGTCGACGCTTACCTTCTGATTGGTTCCCAGGTAGTCGGGAGCGACTCGGTTGATCAGGGCGTCCATACCCGTTTGAGCTTGCATGCGCGAAACGCCAGGCTTCAGACGAGCAACAACATCGAGCCAAAACGAGCGCCGGTCGCTGAGCCGTTCATCCCCCGGCATTAGTTGGGCCTGCATCATCATCGGCACCCAAAAGTCAGGAGTCTGCGGCTCCGTGCCGACGAAGTCCGCGCTTGCCACTCCAACCACCGTCATGAAACTGCCATTGAGCTTGACGCTCTTTCCTACAATCGACCGGTCGGAAAGGAAGTGCTCCTCCCAGAATCCGTGACTCAAAACCATCACTGGCTGAGCACCGTGTGCTTCATCTTCTTCCGGCACAAATATGCGCCCCAGCGCGGCCTCTCCTCCCAACAATGAAAAGTAGTTTGCGGTCACGAGGAGGCCATGAGATTCTTCCGCACCATCTGCCGTATTTCGAGTAGGCGTCACGATTTCAGCAGGTATCCACGAATAGGCAACGAGTCCGGAAAAAACGACGTTAGACTCTCGCAAAGCAACGTACTCTGGGTAGGAGAATGAGCGGTAGCTGCCCGCTTCGCTCTGAATACGCTGGTAAACGTTCACGACCGCATCCGGCGCGCTGATCGGAAGGGGCCGGAGTGTCAGGGCATCAAATAACGTAAAAATGGCGCTATTAAGACCGATGCCCAACCCCAGTGTGAGGACAGCCATTGCCGTAAATCCGGGGGACTTACGCAGCTGCCGCATAGCGTAGCGGACATCTTGGAATATTCCGGTCATTTCTGTTCTGTCGCTGATTCAAAATTCATCATCAACGTGTTTGTTCTCCACGCGTCTCTGTGGACGATACACCGTACCCGATCAACGTAAGTGAGCAACTGGTCCTCCAGTCTCTGTAACACCTAAGCCTATGTTTTGTAAGGCATCCACGTTCAGACTGCGAGAGATGGCGAAAGCCATGTGTCCGCTCCTGGGATCGGCTGTCCGTAACCGGACGAAAGAGCGGCCATCTTCATTCTTTTTTTGAAATCAGGGAAGGCGAAACCTGCCATTTTCTGGTCTTGCTCCGGTAGGCGCCTCGCGGTCTCGCTCGCGGTTCACGTGATTGGATACTCTTTTGGTCAACTGTAGTGAACAGGGCGATTTCACTCATTGACTTGTGAGGTTGGCCACCGCTCCCCTAGTCGTCCGCCACCGGCGCCGTCATCTCCTCCGACGGCTCCCCGCCGGCCATTGACTGTGCGATGATCAGCTGCCGCGCTTCTGCGCGAATCTTTGGCAATTGCCGGGCGAACCACCAGGCTCCCATCACCGAGGCGAACCCGCCCATCGCAACCGTGAGCGGCGCGCCCAGGCGGTCCGACAACGCGCCGCCCAGCAGGGCTCCGATTGGGCCCATGCCCATGAACATCATCGAATAGACGGCCATGGTCCGCCCGCGCAGCGCGTCCGGCACCATCACCTGGATCAGCGTATTCGACGACGCCATCTGCAGCATGATGAAATACCCCACCGGCAGCAGCAGCGCTACCGACAGCCAGAACGACTTCGAAAACGAGAACAGCATCAGGCTGACGCCGAACCCGGCGCAGCATACCGAGACCCAGCGTGCCAGGCCCTTCACGCCAGACCGCATGGCCAGCGTCAGCGCGCCCAGCAATGCTCCTACGCCCGCGGCGCCCATCAGAATCCCCAGCCGCACCGCGCCCAGATCGTGCGACCCGATCAGCGACGCGAATTCCTGGCCACCATGGTGCAAAATCCTGTCTGCAAAAATCGGCATCAGCACTGCATAGGGCATACCCACCACGCTCACCAGGCCTAGCAGAACCATCAGTGCCCGAATGGGCGCGGTCCGATTGACGAACTGGAATCCTTCTTTGACGTGCACCCACGGCGAGGTCTTCGCCGAAACCCGCGCCGGAGCGTGCACGTTCATCAACATCAATCCGGCAATCACGGCGATGTAGCTGACTCCGTTGGCGAAAAAGCACCAGCCCTCACCCAGCCGCGCCACCAGAATGCCGGCGATCGCGGGGCCGATCACGCGCGCCCCGTTGAACATGGAAGAATTCAGCGCGATCGCATTCATCAAATCTTCCCGGCCCACCATGTCGACCAGAAACGACTGGCGTCCGGGGATATCGAACGCGTTCACCACGCCGAGCAAAGCCGCCAGAACAAAGATTTCCTTGACGGTAATCTCGTTGGTCAGGGTCAGCGCCGCCAGTACGAACGCCAGCAGCATCGAAGCGACCTGCGTACCGATGACCACGTGGCGGCGGTTGCTGCGGTCAGCCACAATCCCGCCGATGGGCGCAAACAGAAACACCGGGATCTGGCTGGCGAAGCCCACTTCGCCCAGTCGCAGTCCCGACTTCGTCAGCTTGTAGACCAGCCACGACTGGGCCACGGTCTGCATCCAGGTGCCGATCAGAGAAATCAGTTGTCCGCTGAAAAATAGCTGAAAGTTGCGATGCCGCAAGGCGCGTCCGGCGGCCTGCCATCGCGGTGGGCTGCTCTCGGCGCTGGCCGCTGGTGCATTCTCTTGGAGGGAATTCTTCGAATCTGCCACGTTCGTTTCTTTTGATGACGACACGCCATCTTCGCACTAATATATCGCGAGCGAATTTCGCCCGCGGCAGAACGAGGGCTCGCCGCGGACATTTCCACAGGACGAGCGCCTTCAGCGGTTGAATCCCGCATCCCGCGGGGTCTCCCAAGTGCAAGCGAATGATCAATTTGGGAATATTTCTGTGCTGCGACGAAATTGGAACTTTTCTTCCGGCCCGCTCTGCGCTAAAGTATCGCCTGCGCTTGCGGCGATTCGGCAAAGGAACCTATTATGACCACTGCTCCAGCGGGGATCGAGCGCCGTGTCGGACAGCGGTTCCCGTACCTGCTGCCACTCTCGTTGCGCCAGCCCGGGACTTCCATCGAAGGCGTGGGATTCACCC
>JBEKWZ010000738.1:0-3025 GCA_049512555.1 Candidatus Sulfotelmatobacter sp.
GAGTACCACGTTGTCGCCGAAGGCCTTGGAAACTGCCTTGAATTCTACGTAGGGCTCGGGTTTGGTTTCGTCAGGCATGATTAGCTTGCTTCTAGGTCTTGGCTTCGCTTTTTTCAATCAACGCGCTCGTCATCCTGAGCGCGCGGTTCCGGCGCGCGAAGGACCTATGCAATTCCACTGCGGCCACAGACGTTTCCTCCTCGCGCAGCTTCCAATTCTTCCCGCGTATTCAGGTTGCGAAACATTTTCGCGGAAAAACCTGCTGCCTCCAACTCTTCTTCCCCGATGACCTGCGTGCGCGCTGCCTCAAAGAGCGCATCAATTCGGTAGCGCCCGGCGCGCAAAGCCTGCTCCGCCGCGTCGGCGAACTCGCGCCGATACACCGCACACAAGGGCTGCCAGCCGCCACCCGCCCGCGCGACGGTTACGCCGGCAGATGCGCACTCGCGTGCCCGCCTAATCAAATACTGTAACAGCGCCGCCGACACAAACGGCAAGTCCACGGCGAGAACCACGTTGAGTTCTGTCTGCGACGCCCGCAGCGCGGCGTGGATCCCTCCCAGCGGTCCGCACTCGCGGAATTCATCTTCGACGACTGAAGCGAACGACGCAAATTTAGAAGCATCTCCGACGATGCGCACGTCCGATGTAACCGACCGTACAACTTCCAGCGCCAGCGCCAGCAGCGTGCGGCCGTCGAAAATGACAAAAGCCTTATCCGCACCCATGCGCGTGCTCTTGCCCCCAGCCAGGATGAACGCCGAGAGGACCACAGTGTCGTCCATAGGGGCGATGATACATGGCTGCTATCACTTCCGTGCTCCGCAGCTAACAGCGTCTGCATCGCGCAAGTAATCCGCGCATGCCCTTACCGTGCACGAAAGTAACCTACCCAAAGTTAGTCCTTCGCGCGATGATGACGGTGCGTCCGAGGTTCTCTGACCCGGAAGTAACAATCATGCCGCAAAAATTCATGGATGTGCTTATGCTTGGGCGCTGCTCTCACGAGTTCTCCTGGCCGCGCCGTGGTGGGGATGGCGAGTACTACCAGGTCTGCCTGCTCTGCGCCGCGGAATACAAGTATGACTGGACCACCATGCGCCGAACCCAGCGCGTGGAGCACGCCAAGCCTGAAAGCGGCCTCCGGCGCAGCCACTCGCGCGAGAAGCGGCCTTCCTGGGTACCGCGAGCGCGCCGCCTGAAGCTCGACATTCCGCTGCGCTACCGCGTCAACAAGACCAGCAACTGGTACGAAGGAATCATCGAAAACATCAGCCAGAGTGGCGTGCTGTTCAACGGACCGCAGCAACTTCCGGTGAATGCGTTAATCGAGATGGTGTTTGAGATGCCCGAAGAAATTTCCGGACAGAAAAACAGCAATGTCGTTTGCCAGGGACGCGTAATGCGCTTCAAAGATGCGCCCAAGTCCAAGGATTTGTCCTTGGAAGAGAACGGCGCGCTGGCGGCTTCCATCGTCGACTATAAGTTCATCCACTAGCGGCTTTGCGGGACCCTCCCGGGACGCTTCCTGATCAATCCGGCACTCCTTCGCATTTACATCTGCAAGCGCGCTTCCCAGCATCTAAACTGTTTCTGGGTCTAGACTGTTCTGTGCAGGGCTGCCCGCTCATGCGCCCTGTCCGGAATCAGGAGTCAAGTATGCACACCACTTCCCGGTTCGCACCCATGCTCGTTCTTGCGATCGTATTGGGGTTGGCCGCGGGCTGCGCCCGAAAGCCCGACGACGCCAAGATTTCCAACGAAATTCAAGGCAAATTCAGTCAGGATTCAGGACTCTCCACCAAGCAACTCGCCGTGCAGTCCAGCGACGGCGTAGTCACGCTGGCAGGCACTGTCGACAACAATGCGCAGCGCGAGGCGGCGAGCCACCAAGCCGCGTCAGTCGCCGGCGTGAAGACTGTGGTCAACAATCTGAAGGTGGCCAATAGCTCAACGGTCGCCGCATCCGCGCCTCCGCCAACAGTTCCGAAACCTGCCTCCAACGTTCCTCCTTCGAATCCAGTGGCATCCGATAAGCCCAAGGCCGCCATAACGAAGAAAGTCAACAAGGCCAGTGCTACCAAGGATTCCAGCGCAGACGAGAAACCCGCACAAGACCAAGACAGTGGCACGATCGCGAATCCGACAAGCGCAACGGTCGTCTCGACCCCCGACGCAGCGGCGGCAACGCCTCCGGCCCCAGCCGACAGCACCGCCACACAGCCTGCTCCTCCGCCAACCCCGGCAGCGCCAAAAAAGCTGATTATCGATCCCGGAACGCCGGTGACGGTTCGCCTCATCGATCCCATTGACAGCGAGAAGAATCAGGCGGGAGACACGTTCCACGCCACTTTGAACGCAGCTCTCAGTTCGGATGGAGAAGAAGCCGTTCCAGCAGGCGTAGAACTCACCGGGCACCTCGTCGACGTCAAGAGCGCGGGAAAATTTGCAGGGCAGTCGGTGGTCGTACTGCAACTTGACAGCCTCTCCTCCGGCGGCAAGACCTACAGCATTGTGACCGACCAGTCCCGCAAAGAAGGCAAGTCCCGCGGCAAGAACACCGCCGAAAAGGTTGGCGGCGGCGCCATACTCGGCGGCATCATCGGCGCGATCGCGGGTGGCGGCAAGGGCGCGGCCATCGGCACGGCGGCCGGCGCGGGCGTGGGAGGCGGTGCGCAGGCGGCTTCCAAGAGCCAGCAAATCAAGCTTCCTTCGGAAACTGTGCTGAACTTTACGCTGCAGGAGCCCGTCGAAGTGATGCAGGCTCCCAGCCCGAACGCGAACCGCCCGAAACTCGTCGATTCTCAGTAAGAACCCGTGTTCTCGTGATTCGCCTTGCGGGCGGCGGTTGCAATCAGCGTGGTATGATTTCCCGCTCCCGCGTGTTTCTTATGTCCTTTCCCAAGGTGGAAATCCGGCCGCGGCGATCCATGGCGTTCTTCGCCTTTCTCTCCATTTTCATGGTGGTCGCGTCCTATCTCTTCGTGATCATTCTCGCCGGGGCGTGCGTATACCTGCCTTACTG
>JBEKWZ010000739.1:0-3022 GCA_049512555.1 Candidatus Sulfotelmatobacter sp.
TCCCGCGCCAATCAAGATCATTAGATACGAGGTCTAGCTATGTCTGGCCATTCAAAATGGGCCACAATCAAGCACAAGAAGGGCGCGCTCGACGCCAAGCGCGGCAAGATTTTTACCCGTCTCATCAAGGAAATCAGCATTGCCGCGAAGAACGGCGGCGGCGATCCTGATTCCAACCCTCGCCTGCGCGGCGCGATCCTCGCCGCCAAAGCGGAGAATATGCCCGCCGATAACATCAAGCGGGCCATTCAGCGCGGCACCGGCGAACTGCCTGGCGCCACCTACGAAGAATTTTCGCTCGAAGGCTACGGGCCCGGCGGCGTTGCGGTTCTGCTCGACATCAACACCGACAATCGCAACCGCACGGTCAGCGAAATCCGTCACGTCTTCGGGAAGAACGGCGGGAACATGGCTGAAGCCGGCGCGGTTTCGTGGATGTTCCATAAGAAAGGCGACATCGTTATTTCGAAGACGGCTGCCAAAGAAGACGACCTGATGAACATCGTTCTCGAATCTGGTGGGGAAGATCTGAACGACGATGGCGAGAACTGGGAAATCCTGACGCCTACTTCCGCATACGAGGCTGTTCTGGAAGCGGTGAAGAAAGCCGGCATCGAACCTGTATCCGCCAGCGTCACTATGATTCCGCAGAACTACATCAAGGTGGAAGGTGCCGCGGCCAACACCATGATCCGGTTGATGGAAGCGTTCGAGGAACATGACGATGTGCAGAACGTGCACTCGAACTTCGACATCGATCAGAAACTGCTGGAAGAAGTTGCGGGATAGTTCTGCAACTACTGAGCCTCAGGAAGCCGCCCTCAGTTCGGGCGGCTTTTGTCTTTGCAGAGTGTACCTCGCATTCTGCGCGCCGAAGTTTTCAACATGTTCGTGCAAAATGCTGTGGAAAAGGGCCTCGGTTGCTTCGTAAGTGATTCACCAAAGAGGCGCTTCAACACTTTGCACTGGAGCGAGTGCTGGCACTTTCGGGGTACAACTCGCGGCGAATTAATTTCTTGAAAATTCGACTCGACAAACTTCTTGTGGATCGTGCTCTGGCCGCCTCACGCGAGCGTGCGCACGCACTGATTCTTGCGGGCAAGGTTCTGGTAGATGATCAGAAAGTCGAGAAAGCCGGCGCGCAGGTTTCCGCAGAGTGCGTCATCCGTCTGCTTGGCGAAGACCTCAAGTTCGTCAGCCGTGGCGGATTGAAGCTGGAACGCGCCCTCGAACATTGGAAGATCGTAGTCGAGGGGAAGATATGTCTGGACGTTGGAGCCTCCACCGGAGGGTTCACCGATTGTCTGCTCCAGCACGGCGCCGCGCAAGTCGTCGCCGTCGACACCGGCTACGGCCAGATGGACTTTCGCCTTCGTCAGGAGGCGCGGGTGCGGTTGCTCGAAAAAACCAACGCGCGCTACCTGAAGAGCGAGGCCGTCGGCGTCCCTGTGGACCTCATCGTGATGGACGTTTCTTTCATCTCTGCAACTCTGGTTCTTCCTGCCGTGATCGCTGCCGCTTTCCCGGCATCGCCCGACGAATGTCGTGGACGACAAATCGTCGCGCTGGTGAAGCCTCAGTTTGAAGCGGGCAGGGAGCATGTGGGGAAGGGCGGCATTGTGCGCGACGAGGCCGCACAACTCGCATCCGTGGAGAAAGTCAAAACCGCGCTGAAAGGTCTGGGTGCGGTGCAGACGGACGTGATCGAATCGCCCATCCTTGGCGCCGAAGGCAATCGCGAGTTTCTACTCTACGGCAGATTCTAGCTCGCTGTGCGCATCTGTGTCGGCTGTGGTTAAGTTCTTGAATTTCTGTACAATCTCCTTTTGCCCATGGCTAGCCCGCAAGCATCTTCCCAGAAAACCGCTGCCGTCATAGCGCGGCCCAATCTTCCCGGAGTCGCGCAGATTCTTCCCGGGCTTTTCCAGTGGCTCGGCGAGCACGGCTATAAAGTCATCATCGATGTGGAAACGGCGGCGTACACCTCTGGGCAGCAGGTCGTGCCCCGACAGGAAATGGCTTCGCATGCCCTCGATCTTGTGGTAGTGCTCGGCGGAGATGGAACCCTGCTCTCTGCCGCGAGGGCCACGGCCGCGGTCGATGCGCCGCTGTTGGGCGTCAACTTGGGATCGCTCGGATTCTTAACGGAAGTGCCGATGCAATCGCTGTATCCGATGCTCGAAGCGATTGCCCAGGGGCGCGCGGCGGTCGAGCACCGCTCGCTGATGCAGGTTCAGCTGTTGCGCGGGGACGCAGTTCGCGGAGAGACCGTTCGCGGCAGTTACCTTGTCTTTAACGATGCAGTAGTGAACAAGACCGCCGTCGCCCGGCTCAACACCTACGACCTCTACATCGACAAGGTGTTCGTGTCCAGTTATCGGGCGGACGGCATGATCGTGGCTACGCCGACCGGTTCGACGGCCTACTCTCTTTCCGCTGGCGGACCCGTTCTCATGCCAACAGTCAAAGGCCTGGTGATTACGCCGGTCGCGCCGCATTCCTTGACCCATCGCCCGCTGGTCGTGCCAGATTCCGTGGAGATTGAAATTGTGCTGCGCAGCGAAGAAGAACTCGCGTACCTGAGCCTGGACGGGCAGCCCGGCCTTGACCTCTGCGACGGCGATCGGGTGCGCTGCCGTTGCTCCGAGCACCAGGTGAAGCTCTTCCGCACCGGGGCGGACTTTTTTCAGGTGCTGCGCACCAAGCTGAAGTGGGGAGAACGGCAGATCTAGCGGGAGGACGAAGTTCGGGGATCAGCACTCACAATTCAGCGCGCAGCAGGTCAGCCACTTTCTCGCGCCGCCGGATCACTTTTACCGACTTGCCGGTAACGAGCACTTCCGCTGGGCGCGGACGCGTGTTGTAATTCGACGCCAGCACCATTCCGTAAGCTCCCGCATCGAGAATCGCAAGCCGGTCTCCCTCGCCGACGACCGGCAGTTCGCGGTCGCGCGCGAAAAAATCTCCGGTCTCGCACACTGGACCGACAACGTCGGTTATTTCACATTTCATGACCTCGGTA
>JBEKWZ010000740.1:0-3017 GCA_049512555.1 Candidatus Sulfotelmatobacter sp.
CTTGGGATGATTGCCGTTGCAGGCGTTTTCCCCGGAAGTCGGGCGCGGGGCGCGGCGTCGGTGGCCGAGCCGCGAGTGACGTCCATCACGCAGGTCACACGGGACGGATTCCGCAAGACGAATTTGCTGGCGGACGATTCCCAACTCTTCGTCACAGAGCTGCCGGGCGCGCAGCGCGTGATTGCCAAGGTGTCGTTACCCAACTCAGACCGCCCCAAGTCGGATCGCCCCAAGTCGGATCGCCCCAAGTCGGATCGATCGCTGGTTGCCAGCCCGTTTTCGAACCTGCAGGCACTCGATCTTTCGCCCGATCACACCAAACTTTTGGTCGCGCCGATTCAGAGTGGATCGAAGGATGATGAATTCTGGACTCTGCCGGTGGCGAAGGGATCTCCGGAACGGATCGGCGATCTTTCGGGGCGCGATGCGGCGTGGTCGGCCGATGGGCAACATCTGGTATTCAGCAAAGGATCCGTCATTTATCTTGCCGGCGCGAACGGAACGCAGGTGCACGAACTGTTTACGGCGAGTGGATCAGTTTTCGCGCCGCGCTTTTCGCCCGACGGCAAGATCATTCGCTTCACCGTGAGTGACGTGGCCCAGAACACGACCCAACTCTGGGAGATTGCGCAGGACGGCTCGAATCCGCACGCTCTGCTGGCGAACTGGCCGCATGCGTCCACGGCGTGCTGCGGCAGTTGGACCTCTGACGGCCGCTACTATGTTTTTCAGGCGTCGCAAACTGTCCCGCACACACTGACGTTGTTTACCTCTCTGTGGGCATTGCCTGGTTCGGCGACGGGCCCAGACGGCGGCGCGTCATCGGTAGTTCAGCTGACCAGCGGGCCTATGTCGTTCGGAAAGGCCTCGCTGGCCCGCGACAGTAAGAGGATGTGGGCCATCGGGGTTCAGCCCGTAGCCGAGGTCGTGAAGTACGAGCAAGGGAGTAAGAAGTTCGTTGCGGTGTTGCCGGGAGTTTCGGCGACCGACCTGGCCTTCTCGCCCGACGGCAAGTGGGTTACGTATGTGTCGGTTCCGGAAGCCACACTGTGGCGCAGCCGGGCCAACGGCAGCGACCGGTTGCAACTGACCTCGGCGCCCGGACGAGTGGCTTTGCCGGTCTGGTCGCCCGACGGAAAGCAGATCGCTTTTGTCAGCATGCAGCCGGGGGAATCGTGGAAGCTGTTTCTGGTCCCGGTTGGGGGTGGAACTCCGCAGGCGGTTGTGGCCGAGAATGGCAGCCAGATCGATGCCAACTGGTCGGCGGACGGTTCGCGGCTGATGTTTGGAGATTTCAGGAATGACGTCGGAGGTCTCAGCATTCGGCTTCTCGACTTCAAGACTCAAAAGATTGAAACCATTCCCGGGTCGCAAGGTCTATTTAGTCCGCGCTGGTCGCCGAATGGCCGCTACATCGCCGCGCTCTCGCCGGATAACACGACCCTGAAGCTGTTCGACTTCCAAACTCAGAAATGGACGAACTGGCTGGCCGAGCCTGCGGGCGCGGTGAGCTATCCCATCTGGTCGGCGGACAGCCAGTACATTTACTTCGACGATCTCGTCAGTGGCGAGGAGTCGATTCGCAGAGTGAAGGTAGGGGCTAGTCAAGCCGAGGTGGCCTGCGCGCTGGACGCGGTTGATCGCTTCCCCGGGGGGTTGGGCACGTGGATTGGCCGGGCCGCCGACGGCTCGTGGATGCTGGTGCGAGACCGCAGCACGCAAGAGGTTTATCAGTTGAGTCTGGAACTGCCGTAACCGGATCGCGAGGGACCCGAGAAATGTTGAAACGCGAAGTCGTAAACGGTCGGACTTATCGTCACTGCAGGCTGAGTCAGTGCAGGCTGAGTCACTGCAGATTCGTTCTCGCGCTCGGCCTGTTTGTGGCGTCCCTGCTGTTCAGCGCAATGCCTTCGGCGGCGCAGTCGACCGAACAAAGCTCCTCTGAAAGAAGAATAATTACGCGGGTCGAGCCGGAATATCCCGATGCATTGAAGCGGCTGTACATTGGCGGAGTGGTGCGGCTGGAAGTCGAGGTCGCGCCGAGCGGAGTGGTGAAGAGTACGAAGCTGCTGGGCGGAAGTCCGATTCTCGGGCAGTCCAGCATGAAGGCGGTCAAGCAGTGGAGATATGCCCCGGCCGCCGCTGATGAAGTCCTCACCGTAAAACTCGAGTTCGATCCCCACCGTTAAGCTGCGAATTTCCGACTTGGAAAAATCTCGCTCGAGACGGGACGCTGCGAACTGCAGTCGTTGACGGTTCGGTAGCGCGCCCCTAAGATGAATCGACTCTTGCGAGAATTCCTTTGATTGGGCAGACCATTTCGCACTATCGCATCGTCGAGAAGCTCGGCGGCGGCGGGATGGGTGTGGTCTACAAAGCCGAGGACGTCAAACTCGGCCGTTTCGTTGCCCTCAAGTTTCTGCCCGATGAAGTCGCCAAAGACGCGCAAACCCTCAGTCGTTTCGAGCGCGAGGCCAAGGCGGCGTCGGCGCTGAATCATCCGAACATCTGCACGATTTACGAGATCGATGACCAGCATGGCAGGCCGTTTATCGCGATGGAGTTTCTGGATGGAATGACGCTCAAGCATCGCATCGGGAGCCAGCCGCTGGAGACGGAGCTGACGCTCGCGCTGGCCATCGAAATTGCGGACGCGCTCGACGCGGCGCATGAAGAGGGAATCGTCCACCGGGACATCAAGCCGGCAAATCTTTTTGTGACCAAGCGCGGGCACGCCAAGATTCTGGATTTTGGGCTGGCCAAAGTGACGCCGGTGGCAGGAAGAGTCGCCGAGGGAGCCACGGCGACCATGCCGGAAAGCCTGGCGGCCGAGCACCTGACCAGCCCGGGCGCGATGCTGGGGACAGTGGCATACATGTCGCCGGAGCAAGTGCGCGGACGGGAACTGGATGCGCGAACAGATTTATTTTCATTTGGGGCGACGCTTTACGAAATGGCGACAGGTACGGTGCCGTTTCGTGGACAAAGCTCGGGGGATATTCTGGATGCGATTCTGC
>JBEKWZ010000741.1:0-3015 GCA_049512555.1 Candidatus Sulfotelmatobacter sp.
ATCCGCGGCGGAATACCACGACGCCCTGGGCAGGAATTGGAGCGCGACCCAGGCCCGCGCGGGCATCTGGGACCTTTCAGGCGTTACCGACTTTGCCGTGGCCTCGGATTTCCTGCGCTCCCTGGCGATGCGCAAACCGGTCACGCCGGGCTTGACCGACCACCCCCGCTATATCGTAGTGCCGGTGACGGCTGCATACGGCTTGATGCGAATGTTCCAGATCGCGGGAGAGTCCAGCCGGCCCCTGCTGCATGTCGTGCGCACCGTGGATGAGGCGCTCACCGCGCTCGGGGTTCAATCCCCGCACTTTGAACCGCTGGCGTGATCGTCAGTTGATGCAGTCAGGCGTTGTAGTCAGGCGTTGGCACTTTTCGACCTTGCCGCGCGTGCGCTCAGGCGCCAGCCTTGGATGCAAACAGCTTCGCGATTTCCGGATGGCCTGATTGCTCGGCAAGCCGCTTGAAGGGCCTTCCCTGGGAATCACTCGCGTCCCGAAGAGCCGGGAAGCGCTTGAGGAAGCGGGCAACCCAGTCGACGTCGCCCCGGCCGATTGCATAAGCAAAATCGTTGAGCTCAATCCCCAGAAATCCTCCCATTTCGCGCAGGTATTCAATCGCCCATCCGGCGGGCGTTGCGCCGAATTCACTGTCGGCCGCGTTAATGTCGGCGCCGTGCTCCACCAATATCTGAACGACTTCGCGATGACCACAGAAAGCCGCGTGGTGCAGGGCAGTGGCGCCGAGTGGATCTTTTTGATGGATAAGCTCAGCGTGGCTCTGTGCGATAGCGAGCACCTCCGCGACGTCGCCGCGCTTCGCGGACTCAATCAGCCTTTCGAAATCGCTCATGGAAGACCTCCGAATTGTGGGTGCATTGCCGCTGCGCCGCCCGAGCGAGAACCCCAGCGAGAACCATAGAATATCGCAGCCCCGCCACAACTGACTCGCCGCAACCTGAGCCACGCAAGCCACTTATTTTCCGCCTCTCGCCAACCTAGAATCGCTGAGGGAGAACTCCGATGACCATTTTCGATCCAGCTCGCAGCAGAATCATTGACGGCGGCGGCCACAGCGGCAACTTTCTTCGCCTGATCGGCCTGGGAATCGTCGCATTCCTGCTCGTAATCCTGCTCTTCAGTTCGGTGACTAAGGTCGGCACTGGCCACGTGGGCGTGCTCACTCTATTCGGAAAAGTGCAATCGGGTGAAATCCTGGGTGAAGGCATTCACCTCATCAACCCGCTGAAAACCAACAACGAACTTTCCGTCCAGACGCAGACTCTTAAGGAGTCGGCCAGCGTCCCTTCGAGCGAAGGCCTGATGATGAGCCTCGACACTTCGCTCATCTACCATCTCAACCCCGAGCGCGCCGCGGAAGTTTTCCAGAAGATCGGGGCCGACTATGAGAACGTGGTCGTCGAGCCAACCCTGCGCTCAGCCATCCGCGAAGCTACGGCCTCGCATACCGCGAATGCTCTTTACACCGGAGAGCGCGAAATGGTCGCCAAACAAATCCTTGATCAGATCACCACGGAGCTCAATCAACGTGGCATCACGGTGGAAAACGTTTTGCTGCGTGACATTCAGCTCCCAACCACGCTCAAGGCTGCCATCGAAGCCAAACAGCAGGCCGAGCAGGAATCTCTGGCCATGAACTTCCGCCTGCAGAAGGAAACGCAGGAAGCCCAGCGCAAGCGCATCGAAGCCGCCGGCGTGCGTGACTTCCAGCAGATCGTCGCCCAGGGCATTACGCCCTCGCTGCTCGAGTGGAAGGGAATCGAAGCCACGGAAAATCTGGCCAAGAGCCCCAACTCCAAAGTCGTGGTGATCGGGAATAACAAAAACGGACTGCCGTTGATCCTGGGACAATAGACATTCGTCTGTATTCGGAGCCTGCATGAACTGGACGCGATTCGCGCTGATCACGATTGGCGCCGGCGTGCTGACCTCACTGACGGATTGGCTCTTTGCCGGCGATTGGCTCCATCAACGCTTCAGCTATCCTGAAATCTGGCGGCAGGGCGTCGAGACTAAAGCGATCGCTCTGACCAGTCCTCTGCCTTTTGTGACCTGCGGAATTTTCGCCTATGCTGCGGCACGACTGGGACTGTATTCCGTGCCCAGTGCGCTGAAGCTGGCCCTTGCGGTCTGGCTGATTGGCCCCTTGCCCTTGATCCTCACCAATGCCGCGTTCATGAAGCTTCACCGGGTGTTCGTGGCCTCGTTCGCCATCGGATGGTTCGTAAAACTTGCGATCGTTGCCATTGCGGTCGGGTATTTCCTTCGCTAGATGTCGGTTTTTGCGCGACTTTGGCTACAGGCTCAGGGACGAATTGCTACCATAAGCACGTGCCAGTTCTGCTCGACGTCCGCCATCTGAGCATCGAATTTCCTGCGCAGTCTCGTGTGGGCACGGGCGACTCGCCCGCGCTTTCGGCAGTCCGCGACCTCAGCTTTTCCATCGCGCCCAGCGAAGTGCTGGGATTGGTCGGTGAATCCGGCTCGGGCAAGTCGATCACTTCGCTCGCCATCCTGCGCCTGTTGCCGCCACAGGCCCGAGTCTTGGGCGAAATCCTCTTCACAGAAGCCAACGCAGCCCCGCGCAATCTTCCCGTACTCGATGACGATTCCATGCGCCAGCTACGTGGCTCGCGCATCGCCATGATTTTTCAGGAACCGATGACCGCGCTCAACCCGGTCATGCGCGTCGGTGAGCAGATCGCGGAAGCCGTCACGGCTCATCACGCGCTATCGAAAAAGGAGGCCTGGCAGCGCGCCGTCGACGCCATGAACGACGTTGCCATTCCCGATGCTGAGCGCCGCGCCCGCGACTATCCGCATCAGCTTTCCGGCGGCATGCGCCAGCGCATCATGATTGCCATGGCCATCGTCAACCGCCCGCAGTTGCTGATCGCCGACGAACCCACCACGGCACTCGACGTCACCATCCAGGCGCAGATTCTTGAACTGCTCGCCCAACTGCGCGCCAAGTTCGGACTGGCTATGCTTTTCATTTC
>JBEKWZ010000742.1:0-3010 GCA_049512555.1 Candidatus Sulfotelmatobacter sp.
CTAGCGCGTCGAAGGGCAGGGCGAGAATTAGGTAGTCAAAATCCCCACCCTGTTCCTGCAAACTACGCAAGGACAAGGGTGGGGCACCTGGGTTTGAATCATTCCGAAATTGCAATTGAACGCGCGATTCGTGGATCGCGAAACCTTCGAGGGGCTGGCGGAAGTGCAGCACGCCGCCGCGGGCGCGAATGTAATCTCCGGCTTTGTTGTAGAGGTCGGTGAGCGGGACGGTGGGCACTCCCATATGGCGCGCGGCGGTAGATTTCATCGACTCGCGCACGACTTGTGCGGCGGCGGAAATTGAAATCAGGTCGGGTTCTTCGCTGAGGGCGCTGACCAGGATGGGGCGCCAGAAGCGTTCGACTGCGGTTTTGGTTTGACCGTGCTGATCGAGCCAGTGCTGGAAGGATTGCCCGGTGTCGGGTTGCGCGGTCAGCGTGAGCGGAACCAGGGCGCGGGCGATGGCGAATTTATCGGCTGCGCTGAGAAATGAAAATTGCAGGAACGAGGGGGCGGTGTGCAGCGGGGCGGGCAGCGGCGATGACTTCATCACCGAAGTGCGGCCGCCGGGTTCGATGAAAGTCATTTCATCGTACCAGCGGATTTGATCGGCGACGCCGATGCGCTGGTAGAACTCGATCAAGTTGGTGCACACACGGAAGAGTACGTGCTGGCAGTTGTCGACGACTTCGCCGGTGCCGGGATGCTCCCACGACGAGGCGCGGCCGCCGAGGAAGGGACGCTTTTCGAACAACGTCACGTGGAAACCGGCGTCGGATAAGGCGCAGGCGGCGGCGAGTCCGGCGAGGCCGCCTCCAGCGACGGCGACTGTGGGTTGAGTGGGAATGGGCATTCTTAGTTCAGAGTCAGAGTTTCCACTTCTCGCGCAGAGAGCGCGCGAGAAATGGGGCACCCGAGTGAGAAAAGCAGGTTCCTCCACTGCGCTCGCTATCGCTCCGCTCCGGTCGGAATGACAAGAGTAGTATTCGTTCACGCCGCTTGGGTTGTAATGGCAAAAGCACTGGTGTCACAGGATTCGCTTGAAGAAACCTTTCCCGAGGATGCGCAACTTTTCCCAGCGGCTGAGGGCGACTCTGGCGGTGAAAACGTCGTATTGTTTTTCGGCGATGCGCTCGAGCAGGCGGCGATAGATCGTTACCAGCACCCACAGGGCGGGCTGGCTGTCTTCGGCAACGTAGGGGATCAGTTCTTCGCCGGATGCGTAAAACTCGCGGGCGCGGTCAGCCTCAAGCGCGAGCACGGGGCGGAAGCGCGCGGGGTCGGGCGTGGCGAGCAACTCAGCGGCTGACAGACCAAACTTGGCCAGATCCTCTTCCGGGAGATAGATTCTGCCCATGCCGGCGTCTTCTTTCACGTCGCGAACGATGTTGGTGAGCTGAAAGGCGAGACCGCAGCGCTCGGCTAATGGTTCGGCTGCGGGATCGCGATATCCGAAGACGTGAATGCAAACTAAACCGACGACCGACGCGACGCGATAGCAGTAAAGGCGCAGGTCTTCGAAAGTTTTGTACTGCACGGTCAGGCCGGGCGCCGTTGGAGCGGAGGCCTCGGCCTCTTCAATGTCCATGGCTGTGCCGTGGGCGAGTTCGTCGAGTAGCCCGGCGGGAATGGAGAAGCGGCGCTGCGCGTCGGTTAAGGCGAGCAGGATGGGGTCGTCGGTGGGTTCGCCTTGCTGGGCGCGGTGCAGGGCGGCAAGCCAGGTGTCGAGCTTCTGACGGCGGTCAAGCAGGCTGAGCGAGGCGTCGTCGCTGATGTCGTCGCAGCGGCGCATGAAGGCGTAGACGGCACACAGCGCTTCGCGCTTGCGGCGCGGCAGGACGAGAAATGCGTAGTAGAAATTTTTCGCGGCCGTGCGCGTGATGCCCTTGCACACGGAATAGGCCATAACCAGTTGCGGCGGAGCCGGTGTCCATGGAATGGGCATTTGCTGAGTCCCGGCGCTCATGCTTCTCTCACTCCCGAGGCGGCTTTGCCGGTCCCACCGAAGAGTTTTCCGAGCGCGGCGCGCGCGACCAGAGCGAGTTTGCGGGGTTTTGAGATGGACGGACGATTTCCGAGAACGGCGTAATCCTGCTTTTCGATGGCGTTTAGGATTTCCTGACCGCCGCGGCTGAACAGGTCGAGATCGATGGCCAGTTCGCGGTCGACTTTTCCAATCAGCGGCAAGCCTTGTCGGAACCAGTCGCGGGCGCGCTCGACTTCGAACTTCATCATCGTGCGAAAGGCTGCGGTGTTCTGATTGCGCGCGATGTCGTCTTCGCTCACGCTGAAGCGGCGCAGGTCTTCGAGCGGAAGATAGATGCGGCCTTTGGCATAGTCGACCGTGACGTCCTGCCAGAAATTGGCGAGTTGCAGGGCGGTGCAGGTGAAGTCGGAAAGCTGCTGGCGCTCGGGGTCGCGGTATCCGCAGAGGTAGAGCACGAGATGGCCGACGGGATTGGCGGAATATTTGCAATAGGACAGGACGTCGTTGAAAGTTTCGAAGCGGGTGACGGTTTGATCCTGACGAAAGGCGATGAGCAGATCGGAGAACTCGTGTTTGGAAATGTCGTAAAGGCGGACCGTTTCCGACAGCGCAACGAACACAGGATGCTTGGGATTGCCTTCGTAGCAGGCATCCAGCTCGCGCTGCCATTCGTTCAGCAATTCGAGCGATGCGGCCGGGTCGCCGACTTCATCGCCGAGGTCATCGGAGATGCGGCAGTAGGCGTAGACGTTGTAGAAATCCTGACGCAGGCGGCGGGGAAGAAACCAGCTGGCGACTGAGAAGTTCTCGTAGTGAGTCCGGGCCAGGCGGGCACAGTATTCACGGGCATCGGCGAGCATGGGCGCGAATGCGGGGATGGCGTAAGCGGCGGGCAGGCGGGACCAGCCGACGGCGGCAGAGTGCGGGTTTTGCGCGGCAACTTGCGTCATGCCAGTCTGTCACGATACGGTTCACAATCCATGTGACCGATTGATTTGCACAGAACTCCCTGCTTAGCCGGGG
>JBEKWZ010000743.1:0-3003 GCA_049512555.1 Candidatus Sulfotelmatobacter sp.
GGAATCGTGCTGCTCCTCGGAGCCCTCGCCATGGTCCACTATTACCTGCCCACAACCGCGCAGGGCGAGCCCCCTACCGATCTCCAGCAACAAGTTCACGAACTCACGGCGCAAGTCGAACAACTCAAGCAAGATCAGGCCATGCCCGCCGTCGTTCTCAATCGCTATCGCAATTCCATCGGCTACATCTACGGCGTCTACCAGGTAGGCTTTCCCAACCAGCGTCCCGTGGTTCGCGCTCGTGTTTCCGGCACCGGATTCCTGGTCGGCAAAGCCCTGGTCGCCACCAACCGCCACGTCGCCGAGCCCTGGTACGGAGACTCCGAAGCCCAGAAGCTCATCGATCACGGCGCCACCGGCTCGCTCGAAAGCCTGGTGATTTTTTTCCCCGGGTCGCCCACGCCCGTGAACCTATTGCCCGCGTCGGTTTCAAAAACTTCCGATCTCGCCGTCCTGCATACTGAAGAGCTGCGCGCAGAAGAGGCCGACGCCGTCCGCGGTCTCCCCGTGCTGCCCCTTGCGAAATCTCCCGGCGCTCCCGGACAGCTGGTTACCGTGATCGGCTATCCCATGGGCATTGCCGGCATGGTCGCCAAGTCGCCCAGCGGGATTTACGAGCGCATGGCCTATCGCCACAACGACATCAACGCGGCCAGCGAGTTGGCCGCCTTGTCGCTGATTCGCCCCTCCACCACCTGCGGTCATCTCGGCGACGTCGTCGGCGACAAGCTCATCTACGACGCCCCCACCGCCCACGGCGGCAGCGGCGGCCCCGTCTTCAACACCAAAGGCGAAGTCATCGGCGTCAACTCCGCCTATATGGACGGCTTCTCCGGTGGCACCCTCGGCGTCTCCGTCGACGCCCTCCGCCCCCTGCTGCAGGAAGCGCAAAAACCACGCTAGTCTTGTCGTGCTGTTTTGAAAGGGCGCGGCTTCAAGCCGCGCCGTTTGTTGTCTCAAAGCAACAACCGCTTCAGAGTTTTCGAAGAAACCAGAATCTGCCGGAAGCCCGCTTTTGGGTGGCGCAGCGCTTTCAGCGCTGCGATAAAGCGGTTATTATGATGATTGCGCATGGAAACCGTGAACCTGTCGTTTCGCTACGCTGAACAGGACTATGTGCGCGCCGTGCGTGCCCACTATGCTTCCCGCCTTCGGTTGCCACTCGATATAATCGTCGTCCTTGGAGTGACCGTCGTAGGTGCCTACGAGTGGCGGTCCGGCTCGCATGGATTCGGAATTACCCTTCTATGCGCGTCGGGTATCTTCGCATTGATGCTCGTCGCTGCCTTTGGCGTCATTCCGACCATTTTATTCCGTAGTCAGCCTAAGCTCCGCGATGACTACTCGTTGAGTTTCTCGCCACAAGGAATCCGCTTTCACACTGCCCATATCGACTCCGACCTCGAATGGGGTCTGTACACGGGTGCGTTGGTTGATGCATACTCGTTCATCCTGTACTACGGCTCCCAGCAGTTCACCGTTATCCCCAAGCGCGCGTTTCAAGATGCCTCGCAGCGCCAGACCTTCGAGTACTTACTGGCGCAAAACATCTCAAAGGTCGTCGACAAGACCAAATGACGGTTGTCCCTTGGCGCAGACTCCGTTCATGGAGACCATTCTGAGCAAAACCATCTTCGTGCTGGCGCTGATCTTGTCCGCCAGCGGCCTGGTTTCGCCGCCCTTCGCTCTCCTCGGCGGCCTGATCTTCGGGCTCGCCGTCACGCATCCCTTTAATCTCGAAAGCAAACGTCTCGTGAAGTTTCTTCTGCAAGCCTCCGTCGTCGCTCTCGGCTTCGGCATGAACCTGCACCAGGTACTCCAAGCCGGACGGTCCGGTTTCCTGTACACCGCCGTCAGCATCACCGCCGTCATGTTCCTCGGTCTCGGCTTAGGCTATCTGCTCAGCGTCGGAAAGAAATCCGCCTTCCTCATCAGCGCAGGCACCGCCATCTGCGGCGGCAGCGCCATCGCTGCCGTCGGCCCCATCGCCGACGCCAGCGAAGAAGAGATGGCCGTCTCGCTCGGCGCGGTCTTTATCCTCAACTCAGTCGCCCTATTTCTTTTTCCCGTCGTCGGATACGCCTTCCACATGACCCAGTCGCAATTCGGACTCTGGTCCGCCCTCGCCATTCACGACACCAGTTCCGTCGTCGGCGCGACCGCCAAGTACGGTCCCACGGCGCTCGCCATCGGAACCACCGTCAAGCTGGCGCGCGCTCTCTGGATCGTTCCTCTGTCTCTAGTCACGGCCGTTACGCTGAAGAGCAAAGCTCGCATCCAATGGCCCTGGTTCATCCTTTTCTTCTGCCTGGCCGCGCTGCTCAACACCGCATTCCCGGCCTTCGGCCCAGCTTTCGGCATCCTCAATCGCCTGGGCAAGATCGGCCTCACCGTAACTCTTTTCTTGATCGGCACAGGGTTGAACAAAGAAACTCTCAGGCAAGTCGGTGTCCGTCCGCTTCTCCAGGGCCTCGTACTGTGGATCATCGTTGGCACCAGCACGTTGGCGCTAATCCTGTTTAACTGGATCGGGTTGTAAACCAGCCGCGAAGTGTAGAAAAGCCGGGAAGCATGCTCCCCGGCTCACGATCTCAAATCTGCAAATCTAAAACCTGCAATCTGAAATTCGTTTTAAAACGCCCACCGCAGCGAAAACTGAATCAACCGCGGATTCCCATTGGTTCCCAGTATCTTTCCAAAGGAACTGTAGCCGTTCGCTAAATACGATTCAACGTCAGTTACCGACGGAGCTTGAAAGTTCGTGTGGTTCCACAAGTTAAAGAAGTCGGCCGCGAAGCGGATGTCCTGCCGCTCCCCAATCTTGAAGTGCTTCAGGAACGATACATCCCAGTTCTGCTGAAATGGCCCGTGGTAAATGTTGCGTCCTAGGTCTCCGAAGCCGGTCGTGCAGAAATTAGGATCGGAGGCGCACTGCGTCGGATAGAGCAGCGGAGCCGGGGTGAACGCTGGCCCGTTCAAATATCCATTGGCCACGCGTGACTG
>JBEKWZ010000744.1:0-3003 GCA_049512555.1 Candidatus Sulfotelmatobacter sp.
ATGGGAACGCGCATCCCCGCGGTCCAATTCACGCCGTCGGTCGACGTAGTGTAGACCAGATCGTTGGTCGAGCAGTTGGCGCGGAACCGGCAATCCTCCCACACCACCCACACCGTCCCCACACCATCCACCGCCGCCGACGGCAACGGTCCGCTGCGGATTCCCCCGGCATCGGCGTGGAACTGTAGGTTCGAGATGATCGCCGCGGCAGTCCAACTCACCCCGCCATTGCTCGAAGTGAAGGCCGACATCACAATTGTGGGATTGCCGCCAATTATGACATAGGCTTCGATTGGCACCACCACGGTGCCGTTCAGCTGCACCAACGGCTGGCCTCCGATTCCCTCGGCAAGGTTCGCGGTCGGCGTGGCCGTTCCCCAAGTCAGCCCTCCGTCGCTAGAGGTGCTCATTAAAATCTCATCGTTCGGCGGCTGGTCCCACTCCAGATAACAATTCCCGTAGTACGGACTGCTCGCCCAGCTATCGCACACAATCCAATTCTTGTCGGAACTAGGAGAAGCTAGGTCGGCGCTGACGGGATTCTGCCAGGTCATCCCGTCGGTGGACCGGCTGACCGCAACGGCAGGGGTCTTCGAGCTACTCGAGATCGGCAGCGACGCAATCATCCATACGCCATGCTTGGCGTCATAGGCCACGGCCGGATCGCTGGCCGCGTCGTATGGTCCCGATCCTTCGCCGGTCGTCAGCCCGGGCAGAAATCCATGAGTCCAGGTCGTTCCCCCGTTGGTCGAGGTCGCCCATCCGATGTCGGTCGCGCCCGCGCCCCCGTTTAACGGTCCGATGCGTCCGGTCTGAAACGCCGCCACCAGCGTGCTTCCGTTGGCGAGCATATGCGGCTCGACTTCCGTTGCATGCTGGCCCGGGCTCACCGTAAACGGATCGGAACTTACCTGAGTCAGGTTCGGCCCCACCGGATTTCCCGGCGGCGTGATGGTCGTGGTAGAAGAGGAAGATGAAGATCCCGAACAGCCGGCCAGCGCCAGAGTGAGCGTGAGCGCGAACCATCCGAGCCCCAAAAAGCGCTCCACCTTCTCGCAGGAACTCCCCATCCGGTTGATCATTTTTCGTTTTTCCTGCTGTGGCCTGAAGCGTTGAACCCGAAATTCGCAAGCCGCCATTCCACTCATCGGCGGCTGGTGATCAAAACGTCAGCCGCAGCAATCGCACTTCGCCGCACTAAGGGCTCGACGGTGCACGCATAAAGGCGATCGCCACATCGTCGGCGTAGATCGTTTTCCATCCCTTGGTTACAGCAAGAATGTTCGCCAAAGCCGAGCCTCGCGGCAACAACACGCACGACGTCGCATGCGTCTCGAGGAATTCTTCCCACCCCCGCTCCACCTGCATCATCTTCAAATACGACCGGAAGAACTGCGCGCCGTACAGATCATGCCGGTCATCCACCACCACGCGAATCCTCGGATACAGACGATAGATTAAATATCCGCCCCAGTTGTCAGGACTGAGCACCGGCCCTGGGATTTGATTTTTCTCCAGATAATTCACCGCCTCCACCGGCATCCGCCGGGGATCAAAATGAGCATCCATCAGAAGGCTGGACCCGGCCCGCCCGCCGTTGGCGGCGATCACCAAGGTGACAATGGTTGCGAGAACCGGCCAAACGTGGCCGTGAAGCGTAGTTTCGACCGCCGACATGCGCTGCACAAATCCCCGGGCAACGCCGGATGCGGGCACCAGCGGCCCCACTACCATCACGAGCAAAATCGAAGAAATGGGAATATCCCGGGAGGCGTAAAGCCCGGCATACACTGCGAACAAAACTGTCAGCCCTTGGCTCACCCGCAACTCACGCCCACGCACCGTCAGAACTGCCACGGTAATCAGCAAGATCGCCAGAAAACATTTCGGCGCCAGCCCGTGAAAATTGGGCGACTGAAACTCATCGATGTGATCCATCAGGAAGCGGTTCGACAAGTAGGAGTACGCGTGCCGGTGCAGATTCCACCCGTACGGATTCACCAGGCTGGCCGCGGCTGAAAGTAGCCCGACCCAGAACAGAGTCAGCAGCCTCTTTCCCGTGGCAATTTTCTGCAGCACGTCTTCGAGCCGGTTGTCTTTCGCGCGCCACCAACTCCACGCGGCGCCCAGCAGGAAAATTCCCCACAGCACAAATCCAACCAGAAATCCGCCGTGCACGTTAACCCACATCAGCATCAGCAGCGGCAGCGTCCACAGCCGTCGCCCGCCATGTGCGCCGCTCCCGGCGAAGCTATCCCGCTCCGAAGAATCGAGGATCACGAACCACGCCAGCGTAAACAGCCAACTCACCACGTGCGGGCGCGCCAGAAAATGAATGGTCGACGCCCACAACGCCAACAGAACCAGCGGCAGCGCAACCAGCACATTCGCGCCCCCGGCCAAGAGCAATCGAAACATCCACGCAAACACGGCCGCGATCACCACCGCGGTCAGCCACACCACGCCGTTCAGCCCGAAGTGGGCTTCCAGTTGGCCAACGACCAAGTCGTACAGCCACTCCCAGGCAAACCACGGCTGGCCTTGCATGGTCGAAGAAAACGAATCCACGCGCGGCAGCGCGTGGGCAGTTACAATCTGCTGCCCCGCGCGAATGTGCCATCCGATGTCCGCATCGCCCAGCAGCCGCACCGACAGCGGCGTGAACACGAGCACACCCAGCACCGCCACAAAAAACAGGTCGGCCGCGGAAGGCAGCGCCACCCGAACCCACGCCGCAGTTTCACTTCCCGGAGAACTTCTGGAACCGTCTGCCATCGGGCTGAATCTTATAGATGTGAGGCTTTAACAGCAAGATGACCAGCCCGATGACCAGCCAATCGATACCTCGAATCATAATCGTCGGCGCCGGCTTCGGCGGCCTGAACGCCGCTCAGGCTCTGGCCCATCTGCCAGTCGAGATCGTCGTCATCGACCGCCAGAATTTTCATACTTTTCAGCCGCTTCTCTACCAGGTAGCCACCGCCGGACTTTCCCCCGGAGAGA
>JBEKWZ010000745.1:0-3001 GCA_049512555.1 Candidatus Sulfotelmatobacter sp.
GTGGCGATGGCGGATCTTAACGGCCACGCGCATCGGCTCGGGCAGCTCGTCAACGGAGATCAGGTTCACGCGCCGAGTACGCAGAGTGCGCGAGTAGAGATGATCCTCCCCACCCACGATCACCTGCTTCGACGCCCCACTGATCTGGATCACGTAGAGCGGCGAGCCCGTGGCCACGCCCAGCCCCTTGCGCTGGCCGACGGTGAAGTTGTGAATGCCACCGTGCTCGCCGAGAACTTCGCCGTTCGTGGTCACAAGTTCGCCGGCAGTGTCAGGCAACGCCTCGCCCTGCTCGGCGAGATAGGCATCGATGAAGCGCTTGTAATCACCGCCGGGGACGAAGCAAATTTCCTGCGAGTCGGGCTTTTCCGCCAGCGCGAGTCCGTGCTGGCGGGCCAGTTCGCGAACCTCAGGCTTGGTCATATCGCCCAGCGGAAAGATCGTACGGCTCAACTGTTCCTGACTCAGGCCAAACAGAAAATAAGTCTGATCCTTGCTCGAATCGGCTGGACGCTTGAGCAGCCAGCGGCCACACGCTTCGTCAAAAGCCACGCGGGCGTAGTGTCCGGTCGCGACCCGCTCAGCGCCAATCTGCTGGGCCACAATGAGTAACTGATCAAACTTCAAGTGATTGTTGCACAGGCTGCAGGGGATGGGCGTGCGCCCGGAAACATACTCCTCGACGAACGGGCGAATCACGTCACGCTCGAACCGCTCCTCATGATTAACCACGTAGTACGGGATGCCGATCTGCTGGGCCACGCGACGCGCATCGTAAACATCGTCGAGCGAACAGCAGCGTCCCTGCACCGACTCGGGCATGCCCTCGTTCCCCGACAGCCGGCGCTGGTTCCACAACTGCATGGTCAGCCCGATCACGTTATGCCCGTCGGCGCGCAGCATGGCCGCGACGGTGGAAGAATCCACACCGCCCGACATGGCGACCGCGATGGTTTCAGTCTTATCCATAAAAGTGCTTCGGGCTCTTGGCCATTAGCTGTTGGCTTGGAACTTTTCCCAACGAACGCCAAGTGAGCCAAGGACCAAAAACTAAGATCTAAGAGCCGTCTTCCTATACGTCGGCGACAACTCCCGCAGCCGCGCCACCGTCTCCGGGACAAGCGCTAGCGCGATGTCGATATCTTCCGCGACCGTCTGCTTGCCCAGGCTGAAGCGAATGCTCGCACGCGCCTGATCCGCCCGCAGGCCCATCGCCACCAGCACGTGTGAGGGCTCAATGGCACCCGACGAACACGCCGCGCCGGTCGATACCGCGAGCCCCTTCAAATCGAGCGCAATCACCATCGCCTCGCCGTCGATGTGATCGAAATGAATGTTGCAGGTGTTGGGCACGCGCGCAGCGCCGTCCCCATTGACCGCAGCGTCCTCGACCTGCGCGAGGATTCCCTGCTGCAACCGGTCGCGCATGGCGGCCATTTTCTTGTCGTCGCGGCGATCGAGCGCTTCCTTGGCGATCTGTGCAGCCTTGCCCAGACCCACAATTCCCGGGACATTTTCCGTACCCGCGCGGCGCGAGCGCTCGTGACGGCCACCATAAAACAGCGGCTGCAAGCGAAGTCCCTTGCGGACGCACAGCGCGCCCACACCCTGCGGCGCGTGAATCTTGTGCCCGGAAATCGAGAGCGCGTCACAACCGATGCGCCTCACATCGATCTCGACTTTCCCCGCGGCCTGTACCGCGTCGGTGTGAAAACAAACCCCAGCCTCCGCTGCAATGCGACCAATTTCCTCGACTGACTGCAGCACTCCGGTTTCGTTGTTCGCCATCATCACAGAAATCAGCTTCGTGTTAGACCGCAGCGCGCGGCGCACGTCGTCCGGATCGACTAGACCGCGGCCGTCCACCGGTAGAACGGTCACCTCCGCGCCCATCTCTTCCATGTGCTTGCACGCCAGCAGGACCGCGTGGTGTTCAATGCTCGACGTGATGACGTGGTCACCCGCTCCCACCAGGCCGGCTATGGCCAGGTTGTCAGCCTCCGTGCCTCCGCTGGTGAAAACAATCTCCGACGTGCGGCAGCCGAGCAAAGCGGCCACCGATTCGCGAGCGTCCTCGACCGCGGCCCGGGTCTGCTGCCCATGATGGTGAATGGACGACGCGTTCCCAAACTGCTCCCCGAAATACGGCCGCATGGCCTCAAACACATCGGGCAGCACGGGCGTAGTGGCGTTATTGTCGAGGTAAATGCGATGCATACAGAACCCACATCTATTTTACGTGGCAGGAGGAAAGCCCGCTAGCCGCCACCGGGTTCGTCGCCCTCTGACCCCTGCCAGTCAACTTCCCGCTTCTGGCTCGGTGACAACTGCAACCTTTGCGACCGCGTCAGTTTGGCGCCGCGAAGGTTTGCCCCGGAAAAATCGCAGCTCTGAAATTGGGACCGGCGCAGGTCGGCTTGACTCAAGTTGGCTCTGGAGAAATTCACTTTCTCGAAGAGTGCGGCACGAAGATCACTGTTGGAAAGATCGCAGCCGCTGAAGTCAACTGCGATGAAATCATTCCAGCAAAGAGTCGACTCGGAAAGGTCCGTGCCTCCGAAGGACATGTCTCTGATCTCGGAGCGGCCAAAGAAGGTCCGCGGAAGCGTGAGATTCTCGAATCTATCGTCTGACACCCTGGTTCGGAAGAATTCCAGGCCCAGCGGCTCTGGGTCATCGTAGCAAGGTCGCCTTTTTGGAAGGGGAGGAATGGAGCCGGCCTTGACCCAGCCCAAACGCTGGAGTTCCCGGCAGGATTCTTCGTAGCTGGGCCGTGTCCGCCGGGTCGTCATTCGATTATCGATCCTCAATTGGCAGATACCGGGCGGGATATTCCGGCCCCAGGTACTCCGCGCGCGGGCGGATCAGGCGGTTGTCGTCGAGCTGCTCCATCACATGCGCGGCCCAGCCGCTGACGCGCGACACCGCGAAAAGGGGCGTGAACAAATCCACGTCGATGCCGAGTGTGTGATAGGTGGAAGCTGAATAAAAGTCGACATTG
>JBEKWZ010000746.1:0-2996 GCA_049512555.1 Candidatus Sulfotelmatobacter sp.
ACCCTGGTGGTAAGCGACCATCCCAGCCTGCACAAAGCACCTCGGCCGACCGCTAAACGTTCTTCAAAACCACTCAAGGAGAGCGTCGCATCCATTCTGGACCGTGATGTTGACATCACAATCCAGCGCTGGTTGTCGCGGGTGGAACAGCTCTCAGCGCTGAATGCTCTGCCGATTGGCCCGAACGAGCGCACCGAGTATCTTCCCGAGATGATGAGGGACATTTCGGCACACCTGCGCGCGGTGCACAACGTCGAGTTGAGTGACAGGCCTTCTCTCGCGGCTGTGGCGCACGGTCAACTCCGCTATCGCCAGGGCTATACCGCGCCTTTGATGGTGCAAGAGTCGCGAATCCTGCAGGTGTGCATTTTCGAAACGATCCAACGCAACTTGACCTCCGTCGATTTCACTTCGGTGCTGCCGGACATCATGATCATTGCCGACGAGGTGGACTCCCAGTTGACCCAGAGCGTCGCCAGCTTTCTGGCATCGCAGAAGCACGAGGCTTTAGCGTGCGCCAAAATATGAGCGCCTCGTTTTGTATTACTAATTTCGCCATGGGAAGCTCTATGCGTCCGCTGATGACAGGCGAGCTCATTCACAACCTTTTCAGAAACGCGTTGGCTTCGGTTGCGAGCGGGAACAATTTTTCCTCCGCCTGAAATTCCGCCGAGTGCACGCAGCGCCGGCTTCCGCGCAGCTTCACCGGATGCTTCAGGTGCAGCATCTCGTGGTAGACGATGTATTCGAGCACATAGGCGGGCACGGCGAAGTGGTCGAAAATGCGGCTGATGATGATCGCGTTGTGCGCCGGATCGTAGTGCCCCAGGATGCGCCGAGTCTTGGTCTGGCTCCAGCTCATGCGCGGCCGCGCCATCAGCCCGTAAAAGAATCGCGTGTTCAATTCTTCGAAGACCGCGTCCAGGTCATAGAAATGGCCGCGCGCCGGACGCAGCCGCTTGCGCCCGCGCATCTGCCGCACCAGATGCGTCTTGCGCACGATCTCGTGGCTAGCCACATATTTTCGATAGCGTGCCGCCTGTCCCCGGTCAATCGGCTGACGATACATCTTAGCCAGCAGAATGTGCGCGATCGCCCGTAGAACTCCTTCTGGCGCCCCCTCCAGCAGATCGGACAGACGCACCAGCAGCCGCCCCTCGCGCAGGCGGATGGTATTGTTCACGTTGGCAAAAGCAAAGAACTCAATCTTCAACTCAGGGATTGAAGCCGCAGGACGCAGCTCCCGATAAGTTTCCTGGAAAATGTCGAGCAGCCCTTCGCGCACGGTGAGCGTAGATTAGCACGAGCCGGACTTCGCACGTCAGACGTCAGACCTTGGACCTCAGACCTCGGACGCGCAATGGCTCTAAGTTCCTCGGAGCTATAGACCACAGTTCGACGGAGTTACGCACGACAGGGGGTACGCGACGTTTCCGGACGTATGCACGACCGTGGAAGAGCGGCCCTTCAGGGCCGCGTGAACGTACGGAAGATCCTGGGCTTTAGCCCCCGAGGTACGCCCCCGCCTCGCTGAGGTCTGAGGTCTGAGGTCTGCCTTATTCTTGCTTGCCCTCAGTCTTCACGCTCCCCGGCGAATTCAGTCGCTTATGCTTGGCCGCGTCCTCCTGATCCGCTAGCAGCTTGCGATGGTCCTCCGTCGAACTATCTACGCTGTCAAGCAGGTTGGTCAGAACAAACTCGTACTGGCGAGCCTCGTCCGCGGGAACGTCGGCAGCATCCTTCAGCGCGCGCAACTTCGCCTGAAACTCGTTATCCGCCTCGATAATGGTTTTCAGCGGTTTACGAATGTCGTCCCGGCGCTCAACATAGGTGTCGATATTGTCGTTGAGTTCGTCGTAGAGCAGTTGCAAATCGTCGAGCATGTCGTGGGTAAGGCGAGGCCGGTTTTTGGTTTTAGGATCGCTCCGCATCTGCTCCAGCTTTACCAGCCGATCACGCGTGAACTGGACGTAAAGAGTAAGCCGCTGTTTCGGTTCCCAGCTGGCGTCTCGAATCTGGTCGATCTCTGAGTCCGTAAGCGGCTCGCGATGCCGCTGCGCCTGCGCCACTGACCCACCCGCCAGCAGCAGAGCCACGCACAAGCCAGAGCGCAGCGACCAGGCCGTCATTTTGCTCCCTTCGGAAACATAGCCTTGAGCAGATCGTCGCGCACTTTTTCCAGGTGCTTGATGGCGTCCTGCACCGGTGCCTGATCATCGCGCCCCAGCGAGTGCAGCAGGTCGGTAAGCCTACGCGTCATGCCGCGGGCCGCAATCTCGGTTTGCCTCTCATGCTTGTGCGATTCGATCGCGTAGTCGCGGGCCAGTTCCGCATAGGCCACTACGTCGGTCAACTCGCTCTGTGCTTTTTCGACTTCGTTGGCCGCATACTGTTTGTCCGCCTCCTCCAGTTGCTTCTGCGCGATTTCGACGCACAGGTGAGGCCGGGCCCCAATGCTCGTCGAAGCGAGCCGAGCCTTCAAGTCCCCGACCGTCGGCTGCTTACCGGCCGCCGCGCGGCCCGACGCACCGGCAGTCAGCGCCCACAGCGCGAACCCCGCCCACAGCCAAGATCGATACTGCGCCCCAAGCATGTTCGAATCCTGCGGCCTTATTTTCTCGGCTCGATGGCAATGAGCCGATGCTTTGCCTGCCACTCCTGATCAGGATACTTCCCGTGGGCCGTGTTGAGGAAGAGGTGATAATTCGCCGCCGCCCGCTTCATGTCTTTGAGATGGTCATAGGCCGAAGCCCGCAGGAAATACGTTACCGGTTCTTCGGCCAAGTACTTCGCTCGCGCGTCCAGCGCTTTGATGGTCAGTGGATAGTCTTTGTTCTCGTTCGCCGCGAATGCCAGGTCGCCATAGGCTGAACCCAGGCCGGGCTTCAGCGTCACCGCCGCCAGAAATTCTTTCTGCGCGTCCGGAAACTTCTTTTCTTCAAGCAGCGACTTGCCCAGACTCTGGTGAAGTTCAGCGTCGTTGGGATGGGCGCTCA
>JBEKWZ010000747.1:0-2995 GCA_049512555.1 Candidatus Sulfotelmatobacter sp.
GCAAACGTTCCTAGAGGAAATTCTGAGATCAGGGCGCCGCCGAGAGCGAGAATCTGTTCGGCGAGGCGCGAGTTCTCTTTGGGATAGATCACGTCGACGCCCGTGCCGAACACGGCGATGGTCTTGCCTTTGGCGGTTATCGCGCCGCGATGGCTGGAGGTGTCGACGCCGCGCGCCATGCCACTAATAATGACCAGGCCTTGGGCGGCCAGGTCGCACGCCAGGCGCTCGGCCATGCCTGAGCCGTAGGGCGTAGGATGGCGTGTTCCCACCATGGCGATGCCGGGGCGTGTCATGACGTCGGGGTTACCGCGGACGCGCAGAATCGGCGGCGGATCGTAGATTTCTTTTAGTCGCGGAGGATAGGAGGGGTCGTCCAGCGAGACCATGGTGATGTCGGCAGCGGCCGCGCGGGCGATTTCCTCGCGCGCCAGTTCCGCCGACTTGCCCGTGGCCAGCGATTGCGCGGACACGGCTTGAATGCCGGTGCTTTCGAGTTCGGTCAATGAAGCGCGGAAGACGGCTTCCGCCGAACCGAAATGCTCGACCAGCTTGCGCGCTTTGGTGGGCCCGAGGCCGGGGGTGAGCGAAATGGCTAGCCACTCCAGAAGATGAGTCGCGGCCGGGGATACGACGGCATTGGACACAAAGTTCTCCGAGCGGACTGTAACCATCCGCCAAGAGTCGCGTCAAGGTCATGCGTCACAATGGGTTTGTTAATATTGTGGAAAGACCCGAAAAAGGCCCGAAAAGAGAAGGCGATTGAGCAAAGAATGAGACGTTTACGCATTTCTGCCATTTCTTATCTGAATACCGCCCCGCTGATGTGGGATTTCGAGCACGGCGGGTTGGAGCATAAAGCTGGGCGCGAGTTTGATATTTCCTATACGCTGCCTTCGACTTGTGCCCAGTCGCTGGCGGAGGGAACATCCGACATTGGCATTATTCCGGCGGCAGCTTATGCCGAAATTCCGGGGCTACAAATACTGCCTGACGTCGCGATCGCTTCGCGGCGGGCGGTGCGGTCGATTCTGTTGGTCAGCAAAGTTCCGCTCGAGGAAGTCAGGACGGTGGCGCTGGATACTTCTTCGCTGACTTCGGTGGCGTTGACGAAAGTTCTGTTCGCGAAGTGGCTGGGCGGCGGGCGGACGTTCAGCCCGATGGCGCCTGAGATCGACCAGATGCTGTCCGGTCACGATGCCGGGTTATTGATAGGCGATCCAGCGCTCAAGATCGACCGCAAGCGCTATCACACGCTCGACCTGGCGGAGGAATGGATTCGCCACACCGGCAAGCCTTTTGTTTTCGCGTTTTGGGCGGTGCGCAGCGATGCGTTGGCGGAAGCGGCTCCGTCTCTTGATTTGCCGGCCGTGTTTCAGAACTCGCGCGATCATGGGCTGGAACCTTCCAGCGTGAACCAGATTGCCCGCGAATGGGCTCCGCGGCTGGACATCAGCGAGGCCGACGTGAAGAGTTACCTGACGCAGAATATTCACTACCAGCTCGACCCGGGATGCCTGGAAGGCTTGCAGCTGTTTTATCGGTACGCGGCGGAGATCGGCGCACTGCCGGCGACTCCGGAGCTGCAGTTTGTGGACGCGACGAAGGCCGTGGCGTTATAGTCGGCTGCGCAACTTGCGCTCCGCACGGCCCTTCCATATTTCATTCACTTGCAAAATAATGGCACTATCATCCTGAGCGAAGCGAAGGACCTGCGCAGTCGCACTGCCAGTTGCATGGGTCCTTCGCTTCGCTCAGGATGACAGTGTGAAGAATTGAATGAGGTAACCTGAAGTTTACGAGTTTTACTTAAGGGACGCCGTGAGTTTATTCCAGCCCATTCCGAATGCGGGCAGCGGGGCCGATGCGACGCGGCCGCTGGCGGACCGCATGCGTCCGCGAACGCTTGACGAGTATGTCGGGCAGGAGCATTTGATCGGTCCCGGCAAACCGCTGCGCACGCAGGTGGACCGCGACGATACGGGCTCGCTGATCTTCTGGGGGCCTCCGGGCACGGGGAAGACTACGCTGGCGAAAATTATCGCGAACTTGACCAAGGCAGAGTTTATTGAATTTTCCGCCGTGCTGGCGGGGATTAAAGAGATCAAGCAGGTGATGGCTGACGCCGAGCGCGCCCGTCAGTACGGCACTCGCACGATTGTTTTCATTGACGAGATTCATCGCTTCAACAAAGCGCAGCAGGATGCTTTTCTGCCGCACGTGGAGAAAGGCAATATTCGGCTGATCGGTGCGACTACCGAGAATCCGTCGTTCGAGATCAATTCTGCTTTGCTCTCGCGGTGCCGGGTTTATGTGTTGAAGCCGCTGACCGAAGAGCAGATTGTGATGTTGCTGAGGCGCGCTCTGGCGGACCACGATCACGGGTTGGGTGAGAAGAATCTGATTGCGTCAGACGACGTGTTGAAGAAAATTGCCAGCTATACCAGCGGCGATGCGCGCAGTGCTTACAACGTGCTGGAGGTTGCGGCGGGGCTGGCAAAATCCCCGCTTCTCGCAAAGGACGCGAGAAACGGGGCACCCACGGCCGAGGAGAATCAGCGGCGCGAGAGGGAGATTACCGACGAGATTGTGCGCGATGCGCTGCAGAAGCACATTCTGCTTTATGACAAATCCGGCGAAGAGCATTACAACCTGATTTCGGCTCTGCATAAGTCGGTGCGCAACAGCGATCCTGATGCGGCGCTCTACTGGCTGGGGCGCATGCTTGAAGCTGGGGAAGATCCGCTCTACGTGGCGCGGCGGGTGGTGCGAATGGCGGTGGAAGATATTGGGCTGGCTGATCCGAACGCGCTTGCGCTATGCATGGCGGCGCGCGATGCGGTCGACTTCATTGGCATGCCAGAGGGCAATCTCGCGCTGGCACAGGCTGTTGTCTATCTTTCTGCGGCGCCCAAGTCGAACGCGCTTTACACGGCGTATGGCGACGTTCTGAAAGACGTGGAGCAGACTGCGGCCGACTCCGTCCCGCTGCATT
>JBEKWZ010000748.1:0-2990 GCA_049512555.1 Candidatus Sulfotelmatobacter sp.
TGCCGGGATCGCCCAGCACGATGGCGCCAGCACTCCCGTCTTCCAGACCCTTCTGGTACAGATAGCGCCGGGCCCAGTCGTGGCGCACAATGTGCGCGATTTCGTGTGACAAGATGGCTGCCCACAGCCCGTTGCTGGCACCGGCCAGCCGTGCCAGTCCGCTTTCCACATATACGGTTCCATCGGGCGACGAGTAGGCGTTGAGATTGCCGTCGTCGACGATACGCAATTCCCACGCAAACTTGCTCTGCGCGAACCTGCTCTGCGCAAACTGGGTCTGCGCAAAACCAGTCTGCGTAGGCACGCCGATCTGCTCGACCAGCCGGCCGAAAACCCGGCCGCCCGCGGCGTAGCGCCCCGCCGCCGGAACGCTCTGCTCCACCAACTGAGGGCGCAGTCGAGCAGCGGCTTTCAGGTCGAGATTGAATTGAGCGGGAACTTCGGCGACGTCAGGTGGCTCCTGACCCGCTGCCGGAACTATCCAGATGCAACTCAGCAGGGTTGCGAGGAGGAACAAGCGTTGCTTGGGCGCGCCAGCTTCCACGGGGCTCCTCCGCGGACATTAACTCGTACTTGAATTATGCGCTCTTCGCAGCGGCGCGACGAAAAAATAACATTCAAGAGCGTGGTTCGCCCGTCAGTTTTGGGACTCGAGTTCCGCCGTCCTCAGAAAGTCGTAGTTGCCCGCAGGATTCAATTTCAAGTTCCGCACCCGGCGGGTGTGCACCAGAACATTGTCGAAATACCACAGATCGATATAAGGCAGATCCTCGGCCAGGATGCCCTGCACCTCGGCATAAAGTGGCTTGCGCACCGTGGGATCGATCGCGCGCCGCGCTTGATCAATCAGCGCATCCAGCTTTGGGTTGGAGTAATACCCGCGATTGGCCCCGTTCGGCGGGAATTTCGACGAATGGAACGCATATTCGAAAATGTCAGGATCTTCGTTTCCCCCAATCCAGCGCAGGGAATACAGCTGAAACGCACCATGCTGGACATCCGCGAAAAATGTTGCGAACTCGAAGCTGCGGATGTCGAGCACGATGCCCGCCTCGCGCAACTGCTGCTGCATCACCGCGACCATCAACCGGGTGTTCTCGTCGGTCGAGGTTTTCATGGTGAGATGAAAGCGCACTCCGTTCGCCGCGGGATAGCCCGCCCCATCGAGCAACTGGTTAGCTTTGTTGAGATCGTGATCGTAACCGGGCACGCTCCCGTTATAAGCCCAACTCTGCGGAGGAAGAACGCTGCGCGCCGGTTGCGCCTGCCCCCGCCACAAGTAGTCGATCATCGGCCGCCGATCCAGGGCATAGGCGATGGCCTGCCGTACCCGCACATTTTTCAGAATCGGGTCGCGCAGGTTGAATCCCATGTACGCCAGCCGCGTCCCAGCCCCGTGTTCGACTTCCAGATTCGGTTCGCGCGTCAGCGTGAGCACCGTGTCTGGCGTGAGTGAATTGATATCGACATCGGCGCTGCCCTTGCGCAATTCGAGAGCCCGCGTGGTCGCGTCGGGCACCACCGCAAAGCGCACGCGCGCCAGCTTGGCAGGCCCACCCCAGTAATCGTCGTTGCGCTCGACAACAACCTCCCGGTCGGTCTCTGCACTGACAAACTTGAATGGCCCCGAACCGATAGGATGACTCGTCATCTCCTCGCCCGAGCCCTCTGGAACTACCCCAATGGCCCCGTCGGAAAGATTCCAGAGCAGCGTTGCATCCTGTTCCTTCATGCGGAAGATCACCGTGACGTCGTCGGGCGCGTCGATGTGGTCCACAAACTTGTACACCGCCGCCTTCGTGCTGCGAATCTTGCCCTGCAGCAGAGAGTCAAACGTCCACTTCACATCGCGCGCAGTGAGCGCCCGGCCGTCGTGAAACCGAACTCCGCGATGAAGATGAAAAATGTAGGTCAGTGGATCGGGGATCTCCCAGCGTTCGGCCAGGCCGGGAGCCACATTCAGGTCGTCGCCGCGCGACAGCAAATCGTCGAAAATGAGGTTGTCAACTCGTTCCGACTGCGCGTCGATTCCCACTCGAGGGTCGAGATTCGTTGGGCTCGATTCAATAATCATGACCAGCGTGTTGGGATCGGGCTTCGCCGAGCAGGAAAGAAGCGGAGCGAGAAATATGAGGCAGAGCAGCGCGAGCAGGCCGTAAACAAAGCGACGTCGGAGGTCCGAGGTTGTGCGCTCACGCATAGGAGATCTTTCCCAGCACCGCTGCTTGCTTGGCGCCGGTCGCGGAGGGCACATTCGAAGTACGCCGGTTCCATGTTTCATAAGCGAGCACTGCGAACGCCACGGCCTCTTTCGCTTCCGAAGGCAGGCCGAATTCATCGGAGAATCGCAATCGGATTCCGATCGGTGTAAGCCCCCCGGCCAGCATGCGGACTAACGCTGCATTTCGAACGCCGCCCCCGGAGAGAATCATCTCGTGAAAAGAAGGGCTCGCTGTACCGGATTTCTCCTTCACGAATCGCTGCACGGCATCGACGATCGAGCGCGCTGTCAACGCTGTCGCCGTCGCAACGACATCTTGTTTGCGAGCGAGCCCACACTCGCGCAAAAACTCGCGAACAAATTCCCGTCCGAATTCCTCGCGTCCAGCGGTCTTCGGAGGTTTTGCCCGAAAAAACTTGCGGCGTAGCATCCGCCGGAGAACGGGTTCCAGCACCTGACCCGATAGGGCAATTTTTCCTCCGCGATCAAACGCTCGCCCAAACAGCGCTTCGGTCACCGAGTCGATCACCATATTTCCCGGCCCGGTATCGAACGCGAACACGCGGCTGGCGCCGGCTCCGGCGGGAATCGCCGTGAGATTCGCAATCCCGCCAATGTTCTGCACGATGCGGCCGACAGTCGGATCACGGAAAAGCAAATAATCGAGGTAGGGAACAAGGGGCGCACCCTTGCCGCCCGCCGCCACGTCTGCTGGACGGAAGTCGGAAACCACGGGCACTCCGACACGCGCTGCGACTACGGCGGCTTC
>JBEKWZ010000749.1:0-2989 GCA_049512555.1 Candidatus Sulfotelmatobacter sp.
CGTTACTGGGTCATGCACATGCACGTTGACGGATTTCGCTTCGACCTCGCCTCCGTTCTGGGCCGGGATGAGCATGGGAACATTTTGCGCGACGCTCCGCTCCTCGAAGGCATTGCCGAGGATCCCATCTTGCGTGACGTAAAGATTATCGCGGAAGCTTGGGATGCAGGCGGCGCCTATCAAGTGGGAGATTTTTCCACCAAGCGTTGGACCGAATGGAATGGCCGTTTCCGTGATGATGTGCGCCGCTTCTGGCTTGGCGATGCGGGCATGCTCGGATTGTTCGCCAGCCGTATCTGTGGAAGCTCGGATTTGTACCAAAGCTCGGGCAAGGGACCGGCAAGCAGCCTCAACTTCGTCACTGCCCATGACGGCTTCACACTGAACGACTTGGTCAGCTACAAGCAGAAGCACAATGACGAAAATGGCGAGTTCGGCCGTGATGGAACCGACGCCAACTACAGCGATAACTGCGGGGTGGAAGGGCCGAGCCAGGGTCCCGGTGTCGAGGGCATGCGCAGTCGCTTGATCAAGAATTTCCTGTTAACCCTGTTTATTTCTCGAGGGGTTCCTATGTTGCTCGGCGGCGATGAGTTTCGCCGAACCCAGCGCGGCAATAACAATGCCTACTGCCAGGATAACGAGGTGAGCTGGTTTGACTGGAGCCTGCTCGAAGAGCACAAACAGATCCACCGCTTCACTCGAGGAATGATCGCTTTTCGCCGAGCCCATCCTGTTTTACGAAAAGAAAAGTTCTACACGGATGCAGACATAAAATGGTTCGGACCGAACGGTGGCACTCCCGGCTGGGCGGACCAGCAGCAGAAATCGTTCGCGTGTCTGATTCTGGGACAGACAGAACCCGACCTTTTCCTTCTTTTTAACGCCGACACCAGAGCAGTTGATTTTCCGATTCCGGCCTTGCCCGCGGGGAAGATCTGGCGTTTGGCGGTCGATACTTCCCGAACCGCCCCTGATGACCTCTTCGACCCTGGGAAAGAGCCCTCCTTGCAAGGCCAAGTCGGTCATCGGCTGGAGCCTCGATCAAGCGCAATTCTCTTGACGGATAGCGGCGAGGTGCTGCGTGACAATTAATCCTGCTGCTGGCAAGCCGGCTGACCCATCCATTCTTGTCAACGTCCCGAAACTCGTCACAGCATACTACGAGCTACGGCCCGATCCGAGTGATCCCAGACAGCGGGTTGCTTTCGGCACGTCAGGTCATCGCGGATCTGCGTTCGACGTGGCGTTCAACGAGTGGCACATCCTGGCCATCACTCAGGCGATTTGTGATTACCGCAAACTCCAGAACGTTGACGGACCGCTCTTTCTTGGGATGGATACGCACGCTTTGTCCGAACCTGCATTTGCAAGCGCGATGGAAGTGCTTGCGGCAAATAACGTTGAAGTGATGATCTCCGAAGGCACGCCCTACACCCCGACCCCAGCCGTCTCCCATGCAATTCTGCTTTACAACCGTGCACGAAAGTCAGCTCTTGCCGACGGCATCGTAATCACGCCGTCGCACAATCCTCCCGATGACGGGGGATTTAAATACGATCCTCCGCATGGAGGGCCCGCGGATTCGAGCGTGACTTCGTGGATTGAATCGAAAGCCAATGACTCTCTCGAGCACGGCTTAGAAGGTGTGAAGCGCACGCAGTTTGCCAAAGCGCTGCGTGCACCTACAACGCACAAACAAGACTTTTTGAGCGCCTATGTCAGCGATCTCAACAATGTTGTCGACATGAATGCGGTGCGTGACGCCAAGCTGAAGCTTGGCGTGGATCCGCTGGGAGGGGCGGGCATCGATTATTGGCCGCGAATTGCCGAGCAGTATGGTCTCGATCTGACCATCGTCAATAAATCTGTAGATCCTACATTTCGCTTCATGACCGTGGATTGGGACGGAAAGATTCGCATGGATCCTTCCTCCCCCTATGCGATGCAAAGACTCATCGCATTGAAAGACAAATTCGATATCGCGTTTGCCAGCGATACCGATCACGACCGCCACGGCATCGTGACCAAAGGAAGCGGGTTGCTGCCTCCGAATCACTACCTTTCAGCCTGCGTCAGCTATTTGTTTGCGAACCGCCCCAATTGGAATAAGGATGTCGCCGTCGGCAAGACCGTAGTGAGCAGCAGCATGATCGATCGCGTCAGCGCTCGCTTGGGGCGGCGGCTTTATGAAGTTCCGGTGGGCTTTAAGTGGTTTGTCGAAGGATTGCTCGCCGGCCGCCTGGGTTTTGGCGGCGAGGAGAGCGCCGGTTCCTCCTTTCTCCGGCACGACGGCAGCGTATGGACCACCGATAAAGACGGAATCATTCCTTGTTTGCTCTCAGCAGAAATTACAGCGCGTGCCGGCAAAGATCCGGGTGAGATTTATCGTGAGCTCACCCGCGACATGGGAGATCCCGTCTACGAACGCATCGATGCTCCCGCCACGCCCGAACAAAAAGCCGTTCTGGCAAGATTGTCCCCGTCCGACATTCACGCTACCGAAGTTGCTGGTCAGCCGATCCAGAAGGTTCTGACCACCGCTCCGGGTGACGGCAATCCAATAGGAGGAATCAAAGTGATTGCCAAGGATGGTTGGTTTGCAGCACGCCCTTCCGGCACGGAAGAGATCTACAAGATTTACGCCGAGAGTTTCCTCGATCAGAACCATCTACGAAAGATCCAGCAAGAAGCCCAGACCATTGTTTCGGAAACGCTGGCTCGCAGTGCCCAGGCGGCCTGAACCGGCGCGAGAGGATTTGTTTATGAATAGCTCGACAATCGCTGATCGAACAATCATTGATCGTGCCCTCGATCCGGCCATTTCAGATGCTCTTACCGATTTGGCCTTGGACCTTAGATGGTCGTTCAATCACTCGGCGGACCAGCTTTGGGAGCAACTCGATCCCGAACTTTGGGAACTGACCCATAATCCTTGGGTTATGCTGCAAACCGTCTCCCGGGCAAAACTCCAAAGTGTCACGTCCGA
>JBEKWZ010000750.1:0-2989 GCA_049512555.1 Candidatus Sulfotelmatobacter sp.
ATTGCCAGCCCGGCGGCGAAGTGGTCGTCTGAGAAATTAAGTGGATCGTGGGGCCTGAGGACCAGCGCAATGTCCTTGATGAATCCCGCCAGGTATTGCCCGGCGGAAACCGCGCTGATGGGCCCGGTAAGGACGTAGTCAAACAGGAGCGCCGAGACTGAAAACTTGGCGAGCGTGCCGCCCATCGCCTCTTTGACCACGCGGTACACGCCGCCGCGCACGAACATGCTGCTGGATTCGATATACAGCGCCCGCACGGCATAGCTGAAGAGCATGACCGCGAGGATGAACCAGGGAGCGCTCTTGCCGATAACTTTCTCCGCGTCGCCGCCCGCGTAGTAGGCGGACGAGGCCAAATCTGACAGCACAATCGCGGAAGCGCGCCAGAAAGAAATAAAAGTCAGCATCACCGTAGTGGCGACGAAGACCTTTACTACCGGTTTTGTACCTTCAGGGGCGGTGGCCATGCTTCAGATGGGTGCGGAAACTGTAACCCGAGCTAAACCATTGAAGATAGCACAGCAGGGGCAAATGAGGAGTCCACACACGCGAGCTTCCACTAGGGTTGCGGGGTGATTGCTGCAGCGCGACTTCTCGGCGCGAGATAGGTGTGGGTGATCCGGTCGTGCCAGCAGAGCGCGTCTTCGTCGAGGAAAACCCAGGCGTAGCCCATGCCCAGAGAGAGGCCGGAGAGGCAGCCCGCCAAGGCGCGCCAGCGGCGCAGGGACCGGGTAGTCGAAGTGCCGTCGAAGCGGGTCAGTTCGAGGCCCGCGACGCGCAGTCCCGGAGTGCTCGCCGCGTAAACAATCAGCAGATATTGGTAGGCCGCCCAGAACATGCACGGGATTCCTGCCGCAAGTCCCAATACCTGAACCAGCGGCGGACGCACCGCGGCCACCTTCCAGAAGATGAAACCGAAGAGCGCCGTAGCCGTCGCGATGATCAATCCATCGATCAGCGCAGCCGCCAGGCGCAAGCCAAGCGGGGCGCCTTGCAGCGGGATGTCGATGCCGGGCCGCTTTTCGGGTTCTTCCTGCTCAGCTGCTTCGATGGTAATTCCGCCCAGCGCCGGAGGCGGCGGCGCAACCTCAGGAACTTCCAGAATTCGCGGACGCTCACTGACCGGCTCGGCCAGTTGATCGGGTGGGGGCGGCGGCGGTCCCCAGGCAAATCGCGGGAACTCGATAATCTTCGCCCCGGCCGCATGTCCAGAGACATGCCCAGAAAAATGTCCTGAGGCTGGCGCAGAAGCACGTCCAGCCTTATGTTCGACCGGCGGGTGTACTGGCTCCAGAGCTTCGTCCGCGGCCGGCGCCTGCCGGCACTCAACATCCGTCTCCGCCGCAGCGAGTGGTCCCTGCCTCATTTCATCGAGCGCGAGCGCGTGGTTCGATACCGACTCGAACGCCGGGACCGGCGCAGATCCGCCCGTGCCATTGGCGCGAGTCGACCAACCCGGTTCTTCAAACTGCAATCTCAAAGACGGATAACGCGGTGGACGCGCCCTGCGGCGCGCCCGATAACGGCTGAGCCGGGCGGAAAGTTCGTCACGCCAGGCAGAGGCATCCTGGCCCTGATCGCCCGGGGTCACAGCAACTGCCGCCGCCCCAGGCTCGGCTTGAGGATCACGCTGCTTTAGTGCAGAGGGAAGGGCCTCCGAGGGGCAACGGCAAACTTCTCCACACAGCGAACAATTCATGAAAGCCAGTCTTTATTTATTGAAATATTGATTGAAATCGTTTGCACTCGTGCCCGCAAATTCGCGCTAGGTCCCGCTGAACGTACAACCGGAAGGCAACCAATGGGAATCCTAGCCCTTTTCGCCACTTTGCCGCGCGGCCAGCGGCGTGCTAACGTCACGATGCCGCGACCAGAACACAAAAAGGGCAGGTACGTCTGCGATGGACGATCTTCTTCCGTTGATTTTCTTCCGATGACTCTTCGCACTAGATTCCTTATCACGGCGCTGTTTCTTTGTCATCAGCTTACCGCCGCTGCGCTAGTAACCAGCCAGTTGCTGTCACAAGATTCCGGCCAATCCGCGACTTCGTCCACAAATAAAATCGCCCAGGATAATCGCACACCCCCGGCGGCAAGCACGCTCTGTGCCAGCCAGGCCGCAACCCAGGATTCCGACTCGACCACGATCTGCGCCCTGCAGCAGGAAAAGACCGGCGATGTCTATCAATTGCACGGCGACGCCGAGATTCACTATCGCACCTACATCCTGCGGGCTGACGAAGTCACGTACAACTCCGACAGCGGCGAGGCGACGGCCTCCGGCCATGTGAGACTAGACGGCGGTCCCAATGATGAACACATCAAGGCTAGTCACGGAACTTACAATCTCACAGCTGAGACCGGGCGATTCTACGACGTCACTGCAACTACCGGACTCCAGGTTCGCGGCAACTTCGTAATGCTCACCTCGACCGCTCCGTTCGCCTTCACCGGAAAAATCGTCGACAAAACCAGTTCCGACCACTACGTCGTCTATGACGGCACCATTACCACCTGCGAACTTCCCCGTCCCAAGTGGCAGTTCCACGCTCACAAAGTGGTTGTGGACGTGGGTGGCAACGCCCAGATTATTCACAGCACGTTCTGGTTACACGGACTTCCGATTCTCTACTTTCCTTACGCGACTCATCCCGTGGACCGGGAAGCCCGTGAAACTGGATTTCTCGTGCCTTCCGGTGGCCGGTCGTCGACCAACGGCAACGAGATCGGCGACGCCTTCTACTGGGTGATCAACCGCAGCATGGACGCAACCGTTGGAGCAGAATATTTTTCCAAGAGAGGCTGGTCGCAGCGGGGTGAATTTCGCGTGCGTCCCAGCGAAGCGTCCTACGTCGACTTGAGTTTCTTCGGTGTGATCGACCGCGGCATCAGCCAGGGCTCTGGTGTGCCCCCGCTTCGGGAAGGCGGTCAGGAGGCGCGTCTTACGGCCGCAGACGAATTTCCCGGTTTCCGTGCCGTCTCCAATGTC
>JBEKWZ010000751.1:0-2987 GCA_049512555.1 Candidatus Sulfotelmatobacter sp.
TGCTTCAAGGCCGCGGCGAATGCGTCCGGCGTGTAAGGCTCCAGTTTCGGCGACTCGACGGCGTACACCTTCGCAACTTTCTTCGTGGCGACCTCGGCCGCGAGTGCCGCAACGCTGCCGCCTACAACCGCCGCTTCCAGCGCCCAGCCGGTTGCCGCTGCGATCGCCTGTCCGGCGGTGATGGTTTCCCACGAAACGCGATTCAGTTTGCCTTCGCGCTGTTCGACGACGATGAGAATGGTGTCAGACATTTGACTCCTCGAAATCTTTTTACTCGCTGATGCTCTTGCAACGAAACTCGCCGCGCCGCTCAGGTCTTGATCGCCGCAAAGCGAAGGCGCATATAATCCGCGGTCCAACGGCCCTCGGAATCGCACAGAACCGGTTTGAGCCTGGCCGTGACTTCGTCGAGAAAACCATCGCGCTCATTCGCCGGCAGTGCGGCGCAGAACGGATTCGCGAATGTTTCCAACCAGCCACGCATTCCAGTGGGTAGCGGTGTGGGACGCGGAATCAGTTGCACACTTAGCGGAACAAACCCTGCCCGCCGCAGACGGATTTCGTATTCGTCGACGGTCGGAAAGTACCACGGAATCCACGAAGCGGCATCGGCGATACCCCGGCGCTCAAGCGCGGCCAACAACGCGACGGTAACTGCGCCGACGCATGCGTGGCCGCCCAACTCGCCCACGAACCTTCCTCCGGCCACCAGGGCGCGAAATGCGCCCGCGACCGGCGCGTCTGGATCGTCCTTTACCCAGTGCAGCGCGGCATTGGAAAAGACGGCGTCAAATTCGTTCTCGAAGGTGAGCGCTCTCGCGTCCATCACTTTCGCATCCAGACCGCGCCGTCGAGCGGCGGCGATCATGTCCGGAGAACTGTCGATGCCCACCACGTGCGCACCCAGCCCTACCAATTTTTCCGTGAGAACTCCATCTCCGCAACCCAGATCGAGGATGCGCTCGCCAGCCCGCGGGTGCAGTAGATCCAGCACAGGCTGCCCGAGCGCGGGCACGAAATGAGCGTTAGCCGCATAGTCAGCCGCACTCCAATTCTGGGAAGACGAGGTTGGGGAGGAAACGGTCACGCTAAGTCCTTTGATCGGGAATCATCTGATCGTCGCTCGATCACTCGCTCGACCGCGGCGGGTCAATGATCTGGCCCGCACTGGCGTTCACAGCACACGCAACTCGTTGCGCAGCTTATCCACCAACTTCTTCGCAATTTCTCCAGCCGAGCCTTCGATGTGCTCGGTCTTCTTCGTTTTCTGCGGAACGTATAGTCGTTCAATTTTCTGCAGATTTTCGCCGAGAGCCGACTGCACTTCTGCGAGCGCCACTTTCCGCAGCGGCTTGTTTTTCGCCTGCTTAATGCCGATCAGCGTGGCATATCGCAATTTGTTGATACCCGACTGAATGGTCAGCACCGCCGGCGTCGGCATGTCGACGAACTGAAAATATCCCGCTTCCAGTTCGCGTTTCACGCGGATGCCGGTCTCGGTTTTCTCGATCTGCATGATGATGGTTGCGTGCGGCAGTCCCAGCAACTCGGCCAGAATCACGCCGGTCTGCGCATAGCCGTAGTCGTCGGATTGCAGCCCGGTGAATATCAGGTCAAATTGTTCATCTTTAATCGCGGCGGCAAACGCCTTGGCCGTGTTGAATGCATCGAGGCCGACGAACTTGTCGTCTTCGAGGTGAATCGCGCGATCCGCGCCTTTGGCCAGCGCCTCGCGCAGCACCTGCTGGGCGCGGGCCGGCCCGCTGGTAATCACCACCACTTCACCCTTGTGTTTTTCGCGCTGCCGCAGCGCCTCTTCTAAGGCGTACGCGTCGGGCTCGTTGACTTCATACGACACATCTTCGCGGATCCACGTGCCGGTTTCGTTCAGCTTGAGCGGTGCGTCTTTCTGCGGCACCTGCTTCATGCAAACCAGGATTTTCAAGAGAAGCACTCCTCCCCCTGCGCCATGGAAGGCAGCAGGGAAACTGCTCAGTATAAATCAAACAGCACAAGTCGTGGAAAGTGCAGCGACGCGGAATTCAGCCGCGCAAGAAATTTGCTGCATATTTCAAAAGGAAGGAAAATCGCGGATTGCGGCAAATCACCGGCCCCTACTCGGTGATCACCGTCGACTGCCCGGTAAGTTCGAAGCGTTTGCGGCAGCGGATGTTTTTGCAGGCCATCATGTCGTCTTTGCGCACCATATACGAGCGAAACTTGGCGAAGCGAGCGCGGTCACGCTCGTCGGCGCGCCCCGACAACTGGCGCTTCTTCGTCCGCACCACCCAGGTCACTTCATACTCCCCCGCCTGTTGGCAGTGGGGACAATTCAGCGAGGCCACTTTCTTCTCTTGCTTCTCGTCAAAAAAATCGCGCTCTTCCATAGGTTTCGAGTCGGATTCGAAATCCCGACCAACTCTCCCGAACAACTATGGATTATTGCACATTTTCCGGTGAAGCCGGCTCGGAACTCGTCGCGGCACCGATCGAGTTGGGGTCGACGCGCACGCGGAGAAACCACGCAAGCGGACGCCGGCCGTAAACTTCGACGGTGACATTCGCCCGTGAAGCTCGACCGTGGGCTATGACCGTGAGCGTCAACCGTGGAAGAGCGGCGCTTTAGCGCCGCGTCAAGCGCGCAAAATGGAACAGGGTCTTTAGCCCCGGTGGTCGCACTCAGGCCTGTGAGATACACTGGCTCGAAGTATCCGCATGCCCAGAAAGAAAAAAGCGAAGCGCTTTCGCGCCGTAACCGCAGTCAAGGAATTGGCCCGCGAGCGCGTCGGCTCGCCCCCCGCCGGACAGATTGTGGTGGAGAAAAAGAAGAAGCCGGAAAAACACAAACCTACGCTGGAGAAGCTGCTCGAAGAAACGGACTAGCCCGCCCCACTTCTAGTCGAAAGTCACGACGACGGCCTGATCACTCGATACAGTGACCATGCAAGGGTTCGTGCTCGCGGGAGTGGAGCAGTTCGACCAACCTC
>JBEKWZ010000752.1:0-2986 GCA_049512555.1 Candidatus Sulfotelmatobacter sp.
GCTGCGCGAAGTGGAGAGCCTGGCGGCTTCTGAAGTGCGGTCGCTGTTATGTGTTCCCCTCACCGTGTTTCAGCGGGTGATCGGATGCATTTATCTCGACAATACGAATGCGACCAACCGGTTTCAGGAGGATCACCTGCAACTGGTCGCGGCCATCGCAGGAATTTCCGCGGTCGCCCTGGACAACGCTCGGCGCTTGCAGTGGCTCGAGCAGGAAAACCAGCGGCTCACCACCGAAGTGAGGCAGGAACAGAGTCTGGTGGGCGAAGGCGCGCGCATGAAAGAAATTTTTCAGTTTCTGGCGCGCGTCGCACCCACGGAATCAACCGTGCTGATCGAAGGCGAAAGCGGGACCGGTAAGGAACTGGCGGCCCGAGCTCTGCATCGCAACAGCCACCGGGCGAACAAGCCGTTTGTGGCCATCAACTGTGCGGCGATTCCTGAGACTCTGCTGGAGAGCGATTTGTTCGGTCACGAGCGCGGGGCGTTTACCGGCGCAGCCGTGCAGAAGAAAGGACGGCTGGAAGTCGCCGAAGGCGGCGTAGTGTTTCTCGACGAGATCGGAGAACTGGCTCCGGCGCTGCAGGTCAAGTTGCTGCGCGTTTTGCAGGAGCGCGAGTTCGAACGTGTGGGCGGGACGCACACCATCAAAGTCGACATCCGCTTAATCGCGGCCACCAATCGCGACTTGAATGACGCCGTGCGCACCGGGCAGTTCCGGCAGGATTTATTCTATCGACTCGCGGTGGTGCTGCTGACCATGCCTCCGCTGCGGGAGCGCCGGGAAGATATTCCGATGCTGACCCGGCATTTTCTGCGGAAGTATGCCAAGCGCAGCAAGGTGAAGCCGAAGCCGATTTCGCGCGAAGCCATGGCCGCTCTGGTGAACTACGAGTGGCCGGGAAACGTGCGCGAACTCGAAAACGCCATCGAGCGCGCCCTGGTGATGGGATCGGACGACATGGTGCGGCTGGAGGATTTGCCGGAATCTTTGCTCGAGCAGGAATCGGCGGCGGAGATCCATGAAGGCAAGTATCACGCCAGCGTGAAGGAATTGAAGAAGCAGTTGATTATCGATGCGGTCGAACAGACGCGCGGGAATTATGTGGACGCCGCAGGAATTCTGGGCGTGCATCCGAATTATCTGCACCGGCTGATCCGCAACCTGGGATTGAAAGAAGCGCTCCACAGCGGGCCGCATGGGAGGAAGTAGTCGGCGTAAAACCGCAGGGGCTAAAGCCCGTTGGATAACCGGAGCGAATCGCAGCGCTGAAAGCGCTGCGCCACCCAAAAGCAAAAACGCAGCGCTGAAGGCGCTATGCCACCCAAAAGCAAACCGCAAGACTCAACAACGTTCAGGGCAATGGCAATTGCAGAAGACGAGCGGGGTCGAGGTAGATGCCCTGCCAGCGAACCCTGACATCAAGGTGGGGACCGGTGGCGCGCCCCGTTCCACCACTGAGCCCTACCATCTGCCCGCGTTTGACCGGGTCGCCTTCTTTTACTTTGAGCTCGGAAAGATGCAGGTAAAGCGTGAGCAAGCCCTGGCCGTGATCAATCACCACGAAATTGCCTTCGTAGTACAGAAACCGCGCCAGCAGCACCGTGCCGCCGTTCATCGCTGTGACGGGAGTTCCAGTGTGGACGCGGAAATCCAAGCCGTAATGAGTGCTCAGCGCTTTGCCGTTGAAAACGCGCTGGATGCCAAACACGTCGGAAATGTCCGCCTCCGCCGGCGCGGCGAATTGCCCCTCCCACCTGCGCTCGGGCGTGACGCGAGTCAAGTATTCCTGCTTTATTTTCTTGGCTTCTTCAATCTGCTTCTGCTGTTCGGGATCTGGCTCGGTAAACTTGCCCTCAACGCTCAGCTTGCCCGGGATCTTGGGATAGTTCCCGTCGGCAACTGCGAACTTGCGGGTCAAGGTCAAGCGAGTCAATGTCGACGGAGTCTTGCCCGTTGCCGGCACGGCGGTCAACTCGAGCGGATACTCTCCTGGAGTCGTGTCCAGGTTAATGCCAGCCAAAGCAAACCAGGTTTTGGTCGACGTGTCGTAGCTGAATGTGAACTGGTGCCCAAGCCACGAGCCAGTGAGGGATTCGATTTTACGGGGCGGCTTCACCTGAAATAAAACGGGTCCGCCGTTGACCAGTTGCGAGGGTTGCGCCTCAATGGTCCAGTCGGAATCGGAGGCGGCCAGCGCGTTGGTCGAAAAGATCATCACGCCGGTGGCGAGAAGCAGGAGATAGGATTGCAGGAGCCGACGGGCTCCGCCCGGCCGGACAGCCGATGCCGGCTTTCTCCAGATTGGTTGAGATGGCTTTGCGGGCGTCACCTCACCAGCGTAGCACTCCGCGGAATTCGCGCCGTCTATAATCGCGGGCATGCGCATCCGAGTTCTTACTGGCTTGTTGGTTGGCTTGCTATGCGGGCTGGGCACTTCGCAGACGGTTCCGACGCCGATGCCGGCGGACCGGGTGGTGGTTCTCAAGAAAGAGCACACGCTGCAACTGCTCAACCAGGGGAAGGTGATTAAGACTTACAAGGTCGCCTTGGGCGGCGATCCGGTCGGGCCGAAGGCGCGGCAGGGCGATCACAAGACTCCAGAAGGCGTTTACGTTCTCGATTCTCGCAATCCTCACAGCCAGTTCTACAAGTCGATTCATATCTCATATCCGAACGCAAGCGATCGCGCGGCGGCGCGGCAGAAGCGCATCTCGCCCGGCGGAGACGTGTTCGTGCATGGATTGCCCAACGGTTACCGCCACGTGGGCGCGGCCCACCGCCTGAAAGACTGGACCGATGGATGCATCGCGGTCACGGATGAAGAAATGGATGAAATCTGGCGGGCGGTAGCCGATGGAACGCCGATTGAGATCCGGCCGTAATTCTTTCGTCGTTTCCCGGGCGAAAATCCGACGCCAGATGTCGGCGAACAAATTTCCTGCTCGACCATGCCAGGCGTCCAGAAGCGTGGAGTACAATCGA
>JBEKWZ010000753.1:0-2973 GCA_049512555.1 Candidatus Sulfotelmatobacter sp.
ACCCGGCTCAACGTGGGCGGGCGCGACCAGACCCTCACCTTCCAGTCTCACGTGGGCCGCCTGCAGCAGCGCGGGCTGATCAGTTACGCCATTCCCAAGCTGCTGGACAACGAGAAATTCAAGCTGATCTACACCATTTTCTATGACAACAGTCTGGACGTGGCGACCTTCACATCGCAGCGGCTGGAAGGCAAGATCGACCTGCGGCAGCAGTTCGGTAACTCCGGCGCCGAGCCCGGCACCAGAGCAGGACCCGATTCGATTACCTACCGATGGGATTTCCGCCTGGTGAAAGCCAGCCATTTCGCCGAGGGATTTTCTCCCGGTGAAATTACAATTCTCTCTCTTCCCGCCCGCGTGGGCGGCCCCGGTTTCACTTTCATTCACGACAAGCGCGACAATCCGCTGGAAAGCACCAAGGGAAGCTATTTCACCCTGGATGCTTTTGCCTCCTCTGCCTACTTCGGATCAGAAGCTGACTTCGGCCGCGCCTTGGCGCAGTATTCCACGTATTACGCGTTCGGGGGCAAGGGTAAAGCCGGACACCAGTTCGTGCTTGCGAGGTCGACGAGCATTGGCGTGCAGCAGCCTTTCGGGTCGACCCTGGTGCGGCCACCAGGCGTCTGTCCCATTGATCCTCACACGAATGAGTCGGTGTGCCAGGGCATTACACTTATTCCGCTGCCGGAACAATTCTTTGCCGGGGGTGGCAACTCTCATCGCGGATTCGGGTTAAATCAGGCAGGACCACGCGACCCGAACTCCGGTTTTCCTGTGGGCGGTACGGCGCTGTTTGTCAACAACTTCGAGCTGCGCCTGCCTCCGCTCTCTCTGCCATACCTGGGAGAAGGATTCGGCTTTGCCATCTTCCACGATATGGGCAACGTTTTCACCGCGCCGCACGACATGCTGAAGGGACTGTTTCGCTGGCACCAGGACAATCCCCAACAGTGCTTGTCCGGTGGTACAACGAACTCCCAGTGCTATACCCAATTCAACAACTCCGGGTATGATTACACTTCGCATGCAGTCGGACTCGGTATTCGCTACAAGACCCCAATTGGCCCCTTGCGTTTTGATTTCGGGTACAATTTGAATCCGACCAGTTACTTCCAAACGTACACGGTTCCAAGTCTGTTCGGCTTACAAACAACGTCTGTGCTGGAGACCCAGCGCCTTCGTCATTTCAACGTATTTTTCAGCATAGGCCAGCCATTCTGATGGATAGAGTTCACGGAAAAACAGTTCGCAGGCGGAATAGCATCGTAGCGGTTGCTCTCACCTTGCTCGTGAGCCTGCTTGTTCTGCCCTCCGCGCACGCTGGCGAAGTGATCGACCGGATCGTGGCCAAGGTCAACGGGCACATTATTCTGCAAAGCGACTGGGACGAAGCCCTATGCTACGAAGCCCTGCTCAACGGACGCGATCTGAACCAGTTCACCGACGACGATCGCCGCAACGTCCTCGACCGCCTCATCGATCAGGAACTGCTCGGTGAGCAGATGAAGTCCGCGTCCTTCCAGCATGCTTCTGAATCTGAGGCCGCTGCCCGAATCGCCGAGGCACGCAAGAATTATCCAGCAGCATCCACCGACGACGGCTGGCATGCGGTCCTTTCAAAGTTCGGGCTCGCGGAGAAGAATCTGGTCGCGCATGTGCAGCAGCAGATCGATCTCATGCGCCTGGTCGACGCCCGCCTTCGTCCCGCCGTGCAGATTGATTCGAAGACCATCGAGGCTTATTACCGCGACAAATTCGTTCCCCAGCTCAAGCAGGCTGGCGCCGGCGAAGTTCCCCTGGCCGACGTCTCTTCTAAAATCCGCGAGCTGCTCACCCAGGAGAAAGTCAACGAGCTCATGGTCTCATGGCTGCAATCCCTGCGCTCAGAAAGCAAGGTCAGCGTCCCCGGCCCCGCCGGGTCCCCCGGGGAGGGAGTAACGACGCAGTGACCGCTCCCGCAGCCACCAGGCGTCGACGCTGGTGGAAATACCTGCTGATCCTCAGCGGTGTCGGCCTGGCCACGCTGCTGGCCGCACTGTGGTACATCACCACCGACTCTTTTCAGAGCTATGTGCGCCGGCGTATCGTCGCCGAGGTCGAGCGCATTACCGGCGGCCGCGCCGAGGCGGGCAGCTTCCACATTGTCCCTTTCCACATGCAGGTCGAAGTGCGCAACATTACCGTGCACGGCAGGGAGGCCGCGACCGACGTTCCGCTGGTTCATGTCGACAGCCTGGTCGCGCACGTAAAAGTTATTTCGTTTTTGCGCACCGAGTTCGGCTTCCACTCGCTCACCCTTGATCATCCGGTAGTTCACATCGCCATCGGGCCTGACGGCACTACTAACGTCCCAACTCCGCAGGCGCCGCAGACTCCTTCCGAGCGTGCGCCGATCGAGCGACTATTCGCTCTGTCGATCGATCATCTGGCGGTGCAGAACGGCGAACTGCAGTGGGGCGACCAGAAAATTCCTCTCGACCTGGCTGTGCATGACACCAATCTGCACATGGATTACTCGTTCTTGCGCGGCCGCTACGACAGCCATCTCAGCGTTGGGAAAGTAGACACTACATTCGCCGATTTCCGCCCGTTCTCTTGGATGACCGCCACTGACTTCAGCCTGGGCACGACCTTCATTGACGTGAAATCTCTGCATTGGAGCTCGGGCCGGTCGTCTCTGCAGGCCAACGGACGCATCACGGATTTCCGCAATCCCCGTCTGGACGCGGTCTACGACGCCCACGTCGACCTCGCTGAAGCCGCCGCGATTGCCCGCCGCCATGACCTGCGTGCCGGCGTCGCCGAGCTCAAAGGCGACGGCCACTGGTTCCTGAGCGAAGCGATGGGAGTTCCACTGAACGAGGAGTCGCTGAATGCTGGCGAGTTCACCGCTACCGGCGCGCTTACGCTGCGCGACCTGGGCTGGCAGGATGATCAGTTCACGCTCAAACAGGCCAGCGCAACTTCGGATTA
>JBEKWZ010000754.1:0-2968 GCA_049512555.1 Candidatus Sulfotelmatobacter sp.
CGCTGCACATCCGCCAAGAAGGGCGCCGGAACCTCATTCCGCGCAATCGCTTCTTCCGCGCCGTACAACACGTTCACCAATTCCATGATGGCCGAGATGCACGTGTTGAAATGCCAGCGTCCTTGGAAATCGTCGCTGACGCGTTTGATGGTCTGGTGCAACTTGCGCTGAATGGCTCGCGTAGCCGGCGGTAGAGACGTTGCTTGCAACGTCTCTGCGTGCGCTGCTCCAGACGATGGCGACGAAGATGAAGCGTTTCTCACCACGAACCGGTACACGCGTCCCAGAAATCGCTGAATGCCTTCCACACCAGAATCCTGCCAGTCGAGATCGCGGTCAGGCGGCGCGGCGAACAAACTGTTGAGACGCGCAGCGTCAGCGCCGTAGCGCGCGACCATCTCGTCGGGCGAAACCACGTTGCCCAGACTCTTCGACATCTTGGCGCCGTCTTTGATCACCATGCCCTGCGTGAACAATCGCTCGACCGGCTCGTCGTTGGTGATCATCCCGAGGTCGCGCATAAATCGCGTCCAGAAGCGTGAATAGATTAAGTGCAGAATCGCGTGCTCGACGCCGCCAATGTACTGGTCGATGCCGTGATCGCCAAACCAGTATTGCGCCGTCTTTCCATCGAATGGAGCGCGGTCGTTATGTGCGTCGGTGTAGCGATAGAAATACCACGACGAATCGACGAACGTGTCCATGGTATCGGTCTCGCGTCGCGCCGGACCGCCGCACTTCGGGCACGTCGTGTTGACGAACTCGGGAAGTTTTCCTAACGGCGATCCGCCCGTGAGCGTGATGTCGACATTTTCCGGCAAGATGACCGGCAAGTCTTTTTCCGGCACGGCGACGATGCCGTCCTTCTCGCAATACAGCATTGGGATGGGCGTACCCCAGTAGCGTTGCCGCGAAATTCCCCAGTCTTTCAGCCGAAAAGTAACAGTAGCTTTGCCGAACTTATTCTCTTCCGCGTACGCCGACATCACTTTGATCGCTTCCTCGCAAGGCTTGCCACTGTATCGCCCCGAGTTGATCAACATGCCTTCGTGCGCAACGAACGGAAGCTGCGGTTCGGCGATAGTCTCTTCAGGATCGTTCGTAATCGGCAACACGACGAGGCGAATCTCGAGGTTGTACTTCTTCGCAAATTCGTAATCGCGCTCGTCGTGCGCGGGTACGCTCATGATCGCGCCCGTGCCGTAGTCCATCAAAATATAATTCGCGACCCACACCGGAAGCCGCTCGCTGTTGAAGGGATTAATGGCGTAACGTCCGGTGAATACGCCATGCTTTTCGATCTCGCCAATGTCGCCGGTTTCTCGGGCCGTCCGTTGCTCGGCAATGAGTTGATCGACTTTCGCGCGCAACCCGGCATCGGCCGCCGCCAGGTCTTTCACGATCGGATGCTCGGGCGCAAGCTGGACCGAAGTCGCACCGAAAATCGTATCCACACGCGTAGTGAAAACCGGAATCGTCGACCCCGCCGGTCCGAACCCGGTATGGTTCTCCGCGTAATCGAGCTTGAAATCGACCAGCGTACCTTCACTGCGCCCGATCCAGTTGCGCTGCATGGTGCGGACTTTTTCCGGCCAGCCTGCCAAGTTATCCAGACCAGCGAGCAATTCCTCGGCATAGTGCGTAGTGCGCAAGAACCACTGCTCCAACTCACGCTGCTCAACTAGCGTATCTTCGTGGCGCCAGCAGCAGCCGTTTGGAAGAACTTGCTCGTTGGCCAGCACCGTCGCGCACTTCGGGCACCAGTTCACTTTGCTCTTCTTGCGATATGCCAGCCCGCGTTCGAACAGCTTGAGAAAGAACCACTGGTTCCAGCGGTAATAGTCCGGAAGACAAGTCGTGACTTCGCGCGACCAGTCATAGGCGAAGCCGAGGCGCTTCATCTGCGCCTTCATGTTGGCGATGTTGCGCAAGGTCCACTCGCGCGGCGGCGTGTTGTTCGAAATGGCCGCGTTTTCGGCCGGCAAGCCAAACGAATCCCATCCCATGGGATGCAGCACGTTGTAGCCGTTCATCCACATGTAGCGGGCAAGCGCGTCGCCGATGGAATAGTTGCGGACGTGTCCCATGTGCAGCGCGCCCGAGGGATACGGGAGCATCTCGAGCACGTAATATTTCTTCTTCGCCGAGTTCACCTCAGCCGCGTAGAGCGCCGGGTCCTGCTGCCAGCGCTCCGACCACTTAGTCTCGACGCGCTGCGCGTCGTAGCGCTCGTCGTTAGGACGAGCGGGGACCGCGGATTCAGATCCGCTACTTACACCGTTAATAGTTTTTTCGCCAATCGCCATAGCAGGAAGGTCCCACTGAAATAGTCCTTTATTTTACACGTCGCACCCTAAAGTCCGGGGTCTGCCAGCGCACGATGACCGCATCCCGGAATTCATCCAACCGTGTTCACCAGAGTTCCAATCGGCGGAATGGTAATGCGGATCTCATCGCCGGCCTTCAACGTGAATCCGTCCGGAGGCACAACGCCCGTGCCGGTCAGCAGAAAGCACCCGTGCGGGAAGCTGTTGTTGCGGAAGAGATACTCGACAAGTTCCTCCGGCTTCCGCTTCATCTCTTTGAGTGTGGTCGCGCCTGAAAATGCCACCGTGCCCTCGCGGCGAATCTCCAACGCGATTTCGGTGGCGGCAGGCAACGGCTCATCCCGAATGAGAAGACAAGGCCCGAGCGCGCAACTTCGGTCGTAGACTTTGGCCTGCGGGAGATACAGCGGGTTTTCTCCTTCGATGTCCCGCGAACTCATATCGTTGCCGATGGTGTAGCCGGCAATCTTGCCGCGAGGGGTGACGAACAGAGTTAGCTCAGGCTCGGGCACCGACCAGGCAGCATCGTCGCGGATCGCCACTTTCGCCTCAGGGCCCACTACGCGATGCGCCGAAGCTTTAAAGAACAACTCCGGCCGAGTCGCATGATAAACGCGGTCGTAAAAATCTCCGCCGCCCGC
>JBEKWZ010000755.1:0-2965 GCA_049512555.1 Candidatus Sulfotelmatobacter sp.
TTACTCTGGCGCACCTCGAAATCCGGCGCATCCAGCGTTCCTTGCACCTTCACCGCTTGCAACTCCCCGCCGAACTTGCCGCTCGCCTCAAGCTTGCCTGCGATGCCTCCGAACTTGCCCAAGTCGAGATTGCGAACGGCGTAGGAGCCCGATAAGTTTGTTTGGCCAGCTTGACCCGACTGCCAGGGACCGAACTGGCCCGCGACCTCAACCTCGGCAGGAGGTTCGGGCAGCTGCACCGTAGTCTGGAAATTGAGCGGACGACTGTCCGCTACATCGTACAGATCGAGCTTCGGAATGCGAAAAACCAGGGGGGCTTTACCCGGCTGCTGGGAGGGGAACTCGATCTCGGCTCCATCCGCGACAAGCTGCCCAATGCTTAGCCCGGTCTTACCCAGATTCTCCAGCGATCCCGGCGCGGCTTGCTGGCTCACAACCAACCGGAAGCCTTCGGCGCGGACCGTGTCAAGATGACGCGTGAGCAAGCCGTGGTAGCTGCCGACAATCGTCAACGTCTGAATCGTGATCAGGGCCGGGGCACTTGGACCCTGACGGAATGTAACGTTCTCAGAATGCACCCGGGATGAGGGAAATAAGTTTCGCGAAAGTTCCCGATCTGTACGGCGCTTCCCGCCTGCTGCCGGAGAGACTTAATCACCGTCTCACGCGTGAATGGCCATTCCCGCGCGGTCACGACGACCAGCACAGCTAGTCCGATCAGCAGCACAATCGCCACAATCCAAATACCGCGCCTGACCGGAGCCCCTGCGCTCCTACGTTCGGACTGTCGTTCTTCAATCTGTGTGTGCATGACGGAGCGCCGGCGCTGCTGGATGGAGAGCGTGAAGACAATTCCTAGGATGACGCCGTTACCCGCAGCGTTTTCCATCTCCCGTCTTTAAGTCAGCAGCAATCCTGCCTGCAATCTGATTGACGGCGCACCCTTAGATATTTGGGTCAGTATCACTCCAGGAACTAAGTAGAAAAATCCAGATCAGTTCAGGCATTGACGGGGTAGGCCTTAATCCCTCCGGCTCCTATACTCGCCTTCGTTCCAACTCCCCAAGGTTCTGTGCCGGGCCCATTTCTCAGCATGGGTGACATGCCACCCCTGCGTCTCGGAGCGCGCTGATGTTCAAGAACTACTGGCTGTGCCTGTTTTCCTGTTTGGCAGTTGTCCTGAGCTTCGCAAATCCTGGTTACGCAAGCCAATCCATCCACCCTACAACCACGTTGAGCGCTGAAACCAGCAACAACACGGCTGCGGCGAACTCTTTCCCCGGATGCGAGATCACCACCGTCACCAACGGACAGTGCGTCGACAATGGCGATCTGAAGGCCAGCAATGTCAGCAAGGTCGACGTGCACACCTTGCTGTCGGCCTCGCAACAAGACGCGAAGATCTACACCACGTACATCCCCTACTGGGTGCACGGAACGCATCCCAATATCGGCTACAGCTCGCAGAATTCCAATCAGGTGGCCAAAGAGATTGCCGACCTCACCAGCCGCGGGTTCGATGGAGTGCTGGTCGATTGGTACGGACCCGGCAGTTACGAAGAGGGCGCCACCGAAGTCCTGAAGCCGCAACTGGAGGAGCAGAACGCGCTGCATTTCGCCTTGATGATCGACCAGGGAGCAGTTGAGTGGTTCTCGTGCTATCCGAGTTGCTCGGCCACGCAGGCGCTGCTCAATATCATCAGCTTCGCGCGCCAGCAAGGCTACTTCAGCTCGACGGCTGCCATTCGCAACAGCGACGGGAAGACCATCGTTAGCCAGTTCGGCATGGAAGCCTACAACATCAACTGGAGCACGATTGAGAGCCGGAATCCCGATCTCGAATGGATCTTCGAAAACGCCGGAGCGTTCACCAATAGCTACACCGTCGGCGCCTATGGATGGCTATCGCCCAAGGATCCGCTGCAACAGGGATACGAAGGCCTGGACTACACACAATACTTCGAGCAGATTGCCAGCCAGCATCCTTCGAAGCTGAACTGGGCATCGACCTGGAAAGGCTTCGACGATGTAGTGGCGAGTTGGGCGCCTCCCGGCGGCCGTCACATCCAGCAGCTTTGCGGTAAGACCTGGGTAGACTCTTGGGGCGCCGTCCGCAACTACACCGGCCGCCTGGATGCTGTGCAGGTGGTCACCTGGCATGACTACGAGGAAGGCACCGAGATTCAGAGCGGCATCGACAACTGCCTCAGTATTTCCGCCAGTGTCAACGGCAGCGTTCTGAGCTGGAATGTGAACGACGATTCCACGCTTGACCACTACACGGTCTATATCTCCAGCGACGGCCAGAACCTCATGTCGCTGGGCGACTTCTACACGGGCACTGATTCGCTGAATCTGGAGCCTTACGACTTCGCTCCGGGAAGGTATTACGTTTTTGTCAAGGCCGTAGGCAAGCCCAGCGTGAAGAACAATATGTCGGCGGCCGAGGTCTACACGAGCAGCACCGGAGGGCAGCCGACGGTGACCATCAGCACTCCCTATAACGGCCAGGATGCCGGCCCAGCCACCAACCTGAATGTGGGCGCAACCAGTCCCAACGGGCCGATCGTGAAGTACCAGGTCTATCTTGACGAAAGCTTGGCGCGAACCATCAACGGGAGGGGACCATTCCAGGCCTGGATCTCGACCAGCATGGGAAGGCACACGTTTGAAGTTAAGGCCGAAGATTCGACAGGGCAGTGGGGTTCGGCCAGCGTGTGGGTGGTACGCACGTACTAGCTGTACTCAGCGGCGGGATGGGTTTGCCCGCGTTCAAGAGGTATTGCGATACTTCGCCATCCATTGTGTGCTGGAACAAGCTGCCCGGATTGCGATGAGCCTAGCCGCAAAGCGGCGGGATGAAGTTAGCCGGGGCCGTGAGGCCCTGGTCAGCTGGGAAAGGCAAGCTGAGCCGCAGAGGGGCGCCACTCGGCCCGGGCGTGTCCGCCTAGCGTTCCTGCACCAC
>JBEKWZ010000756.1:0-2964 GCA_049512555.1 Candidatus Sulfotelmatobacter sp.
TTTAATCGTGAACGGAACCTGCGCGTCAGAATTGCGCACCAGATTCTGCCCCACCCGGTTCACATACTCGGTAACGACCGGGTCGTTGACCAGCTTGATCTGCGCCTCGATCTGCTGCGCATACTGGCGGCCGCGGGCCACCTGGCCTTCGACGGTGTACCAGTTCCCCACACCGCGCCCGCAACCAACGTTGCGGTTCCCTACGGCGTCGACGTCGGTCTTGCCGCCGTCATGCTTGATCTGGCTGTCGTCTTGAGTGGGCAGGGTTGCAGGCGCCTGCTTGGGCGCATTCTGCACATCGCCGGATTTCGGCTGATCCTTGTCCTCGTCTGAAACTTGTGCGAACGTCCAGGGTCCCACGCTGAACGCCGCTAATGCGGTCGCGATTGCCAGCCATCTGAGCTTCATAGGGTACTCCTTAATGGGATTATACTCCCGGCCGGAACACACCAAGTCCCAATCTTGGTCCGTACACTTTGGACGCGGGAAACCGGTCCACGGGTTATCTGGAGACAAAGAGTTGACAAAGAAATCCGCCGCGCTCGGGATTTCGGTCCGGTTGACCTACGCAAGACGAATCTCTCCGAATGCCACGCCGGACGCTGGTTTTCCCTTGACACTGCAAGGGGTTGGGCTGAGAATTGACGGCGGTTTAACGGCTGCCTCCCCCTCTTAGGCCGTTATCAGTTCTGACCATTCCTTTCTTAACCTTGATCTTGATGTGGGTGGGTATCTGCAGTAAATGGGGTCTGCCCGGGTTTGCCAATCGCTATTCGGTTCTGGTTTCAGAAAATGGAGAGAACGACAATGAAGACCATGCTACGTGGTGGGTTCGCTGCTGCAGCACTGTTCGTTGGGATGCTCGCGCAGCCGGTATCTGCCCAAAACTTTGGCTTTCCGGCCACCACCGGCTTCACGACCAGTGACGTTTGCAAGAACAGCAACTCCCCAGCATCCACCTGCCAGGTTCTGACGGACGGCGTTCCGTTCCAGCCCGCGGTGCTGAGCGGCGGAGTTCTGCGCCTGACCTCGGCGAATCTGAACCAGCATGGCGCCGCCTGGTACTACCAGCCGCAGATGATCTCCACGGGCTTCACGACGGCATTTCAGTTCCGCATTTCGAACACGAATCTGTGCTTTCTCTGCACGTTCCCTGCCGACGGCATGGCGCTGGTTATCCAGAATGATCCGGCGGGCACCGGCGCAATCGGCTACATCGGAAACGGCCAGAATATGGCCTACGGCAACAACGATGTCTCCACCGCCAGCGGCCCCGGCAATGCCATCACGAACAGTTTAGCCATCGAACTCGATACGTATCAGAACACCAACTACAGCGATCCCGACGGCAACCACATCGCGGTGCAGAGTTGCGGGCCGAACAACGCCAGCACCCTGACCCCGAACAGCGCGGACCACGACTATACCTGCCCGGACGGAAACCTGGCGAAGATCGCGCTGCAGAGCCTGCCCGCCGGCCTGTCGTTGACAGACGGAAATGTGCACACCATCACCGTCAATTACCTGCCGCCCGGAACCTGTACCAGCGGCTGCAACAACCTCTCGGTGTACTTTGACAGCACGCTGATTCTGCAGGCAACGTTGGACATTACGAAGCAGCTCAACCTCAACGGCAACGGCGGCGCCTATATCGGGTTCACAGGCGCGACCGGGTCGCACGTCGAGAACAACGACGTTCTCAGCTGGTCGTTCAGTTCCCTGCCCCTGGCGCCCATCACGATTAACCAGCCCCTGCAGCCCACGCAAACCACTTTCAATTACACGCCCACGCTGAGCGCCGTATCCGACTACTCGCAGAGCGGGCTCGGAAGCGGCACGTTTACCGGTGTCTTCCAGCAGGGGACAGTGCAAGTCATTACCGATAACGGACCGGGATCGCAATTCTACAACCTGGTATTGAACACTCCATTTCAGGGAACCACGTGCCAGCATCAGGACACGGGTTCGGGCAATTACGCCTGCGTGATCACAACCGACCTGTGCACGACCTCGACCAGCAGCACGCCCAGCGGAGCCAACTGCCCGCAAACCGGCACCAACGCGCCCATCAACGTTTCGAACACCTACAATCTCGATCCCAGCCAAAAGCCCATCGTCGCCCCCGGGTACATCATGGGCACCGACAGCGCCCTTACCTGCGAGAACCAGGACAATGTCTGCAAGAATCTGGCGAATATTTTCGTCAGCATCACCGGTGACCCAACCTCTAACGGACACACGAACAGCTTCAACTCAACTCTGATTCCGATTCTTGGGGTGGTTCAACCGACCACGTCGCCCACCACGAATCCGCAGCTGAATCAAGGTTGGACGAATGCCAGCGTCGCCCTCACGCTCAGCAGCACTGACGTGGTGCCCGGCAACAACACGAATCCGCCAGCGACCTTGCCAACCGTGACCAGCATTAACTACTCGGTCACGGGAGCGAACCTACCCAGTCCGCCGACGGGAACCATCACCGGTCAAACCGGATCGATCGTCATTCCGAACACAGCGCAAGGGGCGACGGTCGTGACTTTCTACGCTACCGACAGCGCGGGCACGATCGAGAGCCTCACTACCAACAACGGCACTACCGTGAGCAGCGCCAGCCCCACGTTCACGATTCAAGTTGACACGATTGCACCGACGGTGACCTGCACTCCGCCCGCTCCGGCGTGGCAGGCCACCGACGTCACGGTTCCCTGCACCGCCAGCGACAATGCTGGAGGATCAGGCCTGGTTGGTCCAGCCTCGTTCAACGTATCGACCGCCGTACCCACTGGAACGGAAACCAACAGCGCCAGCATTGCGGCTGTCACCGTTACGGACGTCGCCGGCAACACGTCTGCTCCGCAGGGGCCATTCAGCGGGTTCGAAGTGGACAAAGCGCCGCCGGTGATCAGCGGGCCCACGATCTCGCCTTCGTCGCCCACCTACGGCCAGACCATAACCGCCAGCTAC
>JBEKWZ010000757.1:0-2962 GCA_049512555.1 Candidatus Sulfotelmatobacter sp.
CGGCCTGGGGCCGAATCTGATCGACCCGAACAACACGGTATATGGCATCGTGACCGACAACAACGCGGTCATGTTCACTGCGAAATATACCTGGGACCCGCTGAAGTTTTTTGTCGGCTACGAATACATCTGGCAGAATAATCCGTCGCACCCGTTGGGCGTCGGCGCCTCGGACCAGGGCGGGTATTTCATGAGCGGGGTCGAAGACAACAACCTTGATTCTGAAAAGTTGGTGAACATCTGGTGGATGGGCGCGAAGTACACCTATCGCAGCAAGACCGACGTCACTTTCGCCTGGTATCAACAGCGGCAGAACGACTTTCGGGTTCCGTCGACCTGTACGCCCGCCAGTTTCCGCAGTTCCTGCGCGGGCACCCTCAACGAAGGGTCGCTCTATTTGGACCACCACTTCACCAAGCGATTCGATGGTTTTGTCGGAATTGCATATTCGTACGTGAGCGGCGGGTTGGCCATTGCCATTCCTCATGGTCCCGGCGTCCCCTATAACTACAACAACAACTCCGCTCCGACAATAGGTGGTCGTTTCATCTTCTGATCGTTTCCGCCGTTGAGGAAACAGCACGCTATTTGGGCATCACGACGACTTCGTCTTTCGGCATGGCTTCGAGCGTGGCCTTGTCGATGCCCAGGTGCGCCAGGACGAGTTCCGGCGGCGTGTGGGTGAGCCATTCCGAGAGCGCCAGATCCTGGTAAGAGCTGCTCTTGAACATCTCGAGAAATTTCAGGTCGGTGTCGCCGGTATTCTGCACGTAGTGGGGCAGGGTTTTCAGGACGTAGCCGACGTCGCCGGCTTGAAAGTCCATGGTGCGGGCGCGACCGCCGGTCGCGAAGATGGTCATTTTTCCGGTGCCACTAATGTAGTACTGCCATTCGTCGGCGTTGGGGTGCCAGTGCAGTTCGCGCATGCCACCGGGATGAACCGTGACGATCGCCGCGGCCATCGTGGTGGAGATTTTGAAGCTGCTGGAATCGACAATGCGTACCTCGCCACCCTTGGTGCGGCGGGTGACCGCTTGCTGGGTGGTGCGAAAGGCGAAATCCTGCGGAGACAGGCCCAGCGATCCGCTGGTCGCCTTGAGGTCTGCGGCGAGGGGGCCGGGAACCGCGGCCTGAAAGATAAACTTCTCCCGGCGAGGCATTGCTGCCATTGCCTGCTCGCTGACCCCGAAATTTTTCGAGAGCACATCGTGAGGGGTGTGGGCCATCCAGTCAGTCAGCAGGACGGTTTCGTATTCGGAGAAATTGCCGTCGTCGAACACCAGCAAAAACTCACAACCATCGGGATTCAGGCCTTGAATGGAATGGGGAATGCCTGTGGGAAAGTACCAGAGATCGCCCTCGGTGACGTCGGCGACAAAGCTCTTGCCGTCGGCATCAAGGCCGGTGATGCGGGCGTTACCGTAGAGCATGAATGCCCATTCGGCGGCGGTGTGCCAGTGCAGCTCGCGAATGCCTCCTGCGGTCAGCCGCATGTCGACCCCGGCAATCGATTTTGAAACCGCGAGCTCGCGCACCGTGACCTCGCGCGACCATCCGCCTTCCTGCATGCGTTTGTGAGAAATTCCGAAGGGATATTTGAAGGTTTGTACTCCACCGGCATCGGTGGGTGGCGGCAGGAAGGAGTCCGGGTTTTGCGCGTCGATTTGCGGATTTCCCGGGCCCGGAGCGCTGGAACTCTTGTCGCCCTTGGTGGGGTACACTTTCTGGTCCTGGCCATATTGCTGGTTCTGGCCAGCGGCATCCGCCGCGGATAGCATGCCAGCCGCCAGGGCGGCCGACCCCACTCCCAGGAATCCACGTCGCGAAAACACGGTGTTCTTCTCATCCTCGTGCATGAATCCGTTCATAAATCCCACCTTTCGGCACTTAAGCCAATTTGCCCCGAATCCGCCCCATAGTTGCGCAAAACGATACGTCAGCTGCTCTGGAGTGTCAACCGACCGGGAGACTGTGGCGGCCGACGCGGTAAAATCTTGCTGAGCTTCCATGCGCATCTCGAGCCGCCGCGGAACCATCGTATTTTTCCTCTGCCTGGGCGTAGGCCTGGTCGCGCTGGCCATTGCCCTCAACGTCGGCTGGATCATCCTCAACTGGCGGGAAGGCGTTCTGCTGTTTTTCGGGATCGTGTTTTTTGCGCTGATCATCGCTGGGATGGTGGTGAACACAATTTTTCTGGTGCGCGAATTGCGGCGCAGTGAACAGCACGACAGCTTCATCAATGCAGTTACGCACGAACTGAAGACACCGGTGGCGTCGATCCGGCTGCATCTCGAAACCTTGCAGCGCCGCGAATTACCGGAGTCGCAGAAGCAGGACTTTTACCGGCTGATGCTGAGCGATACCGACCGGCTGACCGAGACGGTGGAGCAGGTTTTGCGCGCCGGCCGCGCCGGCGACAAGAAAGCAGGCCGGGACAAGGCGGAAGTCGATTTTGCCCAGTTAGTACGCGACTGCATGGACGCTACCCGAATGCGGCATCACTTGCAGCCAGACGCAATTCGCTACGAAGAAGCGCCCACCAACCCGAGCATGCTGCGGGTGCGGGGAAGCGAGGAAGACTTGCGGACAGCGGTGTCGAATGTGCTCGACAACGCCGTTAAGTATTCCGGGGAGAGCGTCGACGTGCGGGTGCGGCTGGAAGCGCCCGACGAAAAACGCATTGTGCTGCGGGTGCAGGATCAGGGCGTGGGCATTCCTCCCGACGACATGAAGCGGATTTTTAAGCGGTTCTATCGCGTCACCCACCGTTCGCTGGCGCACGTGAAGGGCACTGGCCTGGGCCTGTTTATCGTGAAGGCGATCGCGCAAAAGCACGGCGGCAAAGTGTTTGCCGAGAGCGACGGGGAAGGGCACGGAACCACCATCGTGCTGGAACTGCCGAGGTGGGCGGCATGAGCCGGGTTCTGGTGGTGGAGGATGAAGCGCATCTGGCGCAGGGGTT
>JBEKWZ010000758.1:0-2960 GCA_049512555.1 Candidatus Sulfotelmatobacter sp.
CCACTCTGATTGAATACCGGCGCGCCCAGGCAGCGCGCGCCCATGTTGTTCTCTTCGTCGTCGACTGCGTAGCCTTGCGCGCGCACCTTCTCCAAATCTTTCAGCAGCCGTGGCACGGTCGTAATGGTCTTCGGTGTTCTCTTCTCCATGCCGCTGTCGGCAAGAATCTTCTCCAGCCTCTCCTGCGGAATATGCGCAACCAGGGCCTTGCCCACGCTCGTGGCATGCACCCGCATGCGTCGGCCCACCCAGGTGTCCATGCGGATAAATCCCTGCGGTTCCACTTTCTCAATGTAGACCGCTTCCGGCCCGTCGAGAATCGCCAGGTGGCATGTGAGATTCGTCTTTTCCATCAGGTGACGCATGACGGGCAGCGCCACTTCCCGCACGTCGATCCCGCTCAGCGCCCCCCGGCTCAGGCTCAAAATCTTCAATCCCACGCGGTATTTTCCCGTCTCCGTGTCGCGCTTCAGGTACGCCTGCTTCTCCAGCGTGCGCAGGATGTAACTGGCAGAACTCTTTGGAATCTTAAGTTTGCGGCTGATCTCGGCGTTGCTCAAGCCGTCGGGCTCTTGCGCCACCGCTTCCAGCATGGCCAGTGCCCGCTCGACGGCGACCGACGGAGATTCGTGGGTGGAGGACATGCCGAATCGTTATGGTAGCAAATCGCCTCCCGCCAACAAAGTGAATATATGTTCACCATATTGAACACAGCTATTGACCCGATCCGATGCCTGCTCTAGGATCGGCCAGTATTACGAATTGCAGTTCAGCATATTGAACAGACGTGATCGAGACCCAGGAGCTCCACCGCATGACGCCAACTGCAGTAAATACGCCGGAACAGTGCACATTTCTCAACCCCATGAACACTGCGCCGCCCGAATTCGATCCCGCCCGCGATCTTCCCGCAGGCTTCCTGGACTTCCTACTGCCCCTGCACCGCGCGTTCACTGCACGCCAGCAGGAACTCGCCCGCAAGCGGGTTGAGGTGCTGCAAAGATCCCTCGAAGGCGACAAGCCGGCGCACCGCTTCCCTTCCGACACGGTGCGCAACGGCTGGCGCATCCCGCTCCCCGAATGGTGCCAGGATCAGCGCAACCAGATGACCGGACCCGCCGACGATGCGGAACTCTGCGTCAAGATGTTGAACTCCGGCGCCCCCGGCGTGATGCTCGATCTCGAGGATTCCTGCGTCAACGAGTGGTCCCATCACGAACTGGGAATCGCGAACATCCTGGATTGCCTGCGCGGCCAACTCAGCTACTACGACAAGAAGCGCGACCGCACCGTGACCATCCAGCCGAGCAACACGGTGATCTTCACCCGCCCGCGCGGACTGCATCTGAACCAGGCTGGACTCATTCCCGGCGAATTGGTTTCTGCCTCTCTGTTCGATGTCGCCCGCATTTTTTATGGAATCGATCCGGCCCAGCTCAGGCACCCACTGTGCATCTACATTCCGAAGTCTGAGTCCGCCGAAGAAGCGTTGTGGTGGCGCGATCTGTTCCAGTCGCTCGCGCAGTCACGCGGCCTGCCACGCAATTACATCAAATGCATGGCGTTAGTGGAGTCTCATCCGCTCGCGTTTCAGATGGAAGAGTTCGCCTACAACCTGCGCGACCACATCATCGGACTCAACCTGGGACGCTGGGACTACATGGCCAGCCTGATTCACTTTAATCTCGACGACCCCAAATGGGTTCTGCCCGATCGCAACACGATTCCCCACAACGTTGCCTTCTTCCAGAACCTTCGCGAACTGATGCCCGAAATTTGCCATCGCCGCGGAATTCTTGCCATTGGCGGCATGACCGCGCTTTATCCCAGCCGGGAAGATGCCGAATTAAACGCCCGCGCCCTGGCCATTCTCGAAAAAGACAAGAAGAACGAAGCCGACTGCCTGATGGACGGCGCCTGGACTGGCCATCCCGACCAGAACGCCATCGCTGTGGCGCAGTTCCCTTGCCCGAACCAGTTGCGGGCCCGGCCGAAGACCGCCAGCCGCTACCCAGACTTGCGGCCCGCACCGGTAAACGTCGGTGCGCGCACTGTACAGGGCACACGCGCCGCGGTGCGTACGGTCATCCGTTATCGTCACGGTGTGCTCAGCGGCAGGGGCGCCAGCCTGCTTGACGGCTACATGGAAGACCTCGCCACCGACCGCATCTACCGCCTCATGATCGCACAGCGCGTGATGCATCGCGATCTGGTCCGCATTGCGGACGAACACGGCAGCGCGGTGAAGCACACGCCCGAGTTTGTCACCCAACTGTTCGACGAGGAACTCAACCGTCTGCTCAAGGAACTTCCTCCGGACAGCTCACCAGAAGACGCCGATCGTTTCCGCCGCGCCCGCGAAATCAGCGAAGCCATGATCGTGAACGGAGAATTCAACCCAACCTAAACCGCTCACTCGCCCTTGGACCAAGAAACAGGAACAAAGAGCACCAACAAAGAAAGATCAATTTTCAGGAGAAATGCAAATGCCGGCCAACGGAAACGGACACAGCAAGCAACCTTCAACTTCCCAAACTCAAACTCAGATCGAGCATCCTCTGAGCCCGAAGGAACGGACGACGCAGTACGCTCTCGCCCAGCAGTGCATGACCAACGACTGGGAAACGAATTCGCGATGGAAGGGCGTCGAGCGAACCTACACCGCCGAAGATGTGCTGCGTCTCCGCGGCTCAATTTTCATTGAGCACACGCTGGCGCGCCTCGGCGCTGAACGTCTGTGGGATCTGCTGCAGACCGACCCTTACATCAACGCACTGGGAGCCATGACCGGCAACCAGGCGGTACAGCAAGTTCAAGCCGGCCTGAAAGCAATTTACGTCAGTGGATGGCAAGTAGCCGCGGACGCCAACAATGCCGGCACAATGTATCCAGACCAGAGCCTGTACCCCGCCGACAGCGTTCCCAATCTTTGCCGGCGCATCAACAATGCGCTGCAACGC
>JBEKWZ010000759.1:0-2953 GCA_049512555.1 Candidatus Sulfotelmatobacter sp.
ATTTCGTCAGCTCAAATTTTGCCCGCGATCCCAAGCTGATTCACGACGAGACCAGCGGCTTCAACCCCGACGATGCGTCGTCTTCGCCGAACGCGCGTCACAGCCGTGCGGAAGAAATCATGCAGCAGGCCAGGGGAAAGGTAGACGTGGCCCGGGCAGAACGGTTTCTATCCGACCACTTCGACAGCTTTGAGAAAAAAGAGCAGGCCGACGAGCGCTCGCTCTGTGGTCACGTTGACAACTCTCCGCGCGGCGTGAAGGAGTGGGAGTGGGCTCCGTACAATCCCGGCGGCGCCGTGCAGGGCAAGGCGACTGACAGCGCTATGGCCGCCAAGATGAGCTTTGTGGCGCGTGCGGGGCATCCCTGCGGAGCCGATTTTCTGGCCGGGGATTATCTGGATCATCATCCGGAGTTCGCGTGGCAGAAGCCGTTGCTGCACGACATGAAGGCAGGGCCGTGGACGGTGTTTACGGCGGGCCAGAAGTCGCCTGCGAATATTCAGTAGTAGCGCTGCCGTCCCGGCGGCTGTCGTGGCGGCGCGCCGCCGCCACTGCTCGCAGCATCTCGACGGCTCCGGCCTTGATGTGCGGGACCATGCGCGGGCGGGACGCCCACGCGACAGCCGGCGAGACGCCGGCGCTACGGGCGACGCCCGCCGAAAACTGAATCGTCTCGATAAACAATTTCGATTGGACTCCGGGGCGGGGCGACCCCTAGAGTCCTATGGGTGCAGCCTAGCCGTACCCGAACTCGCGGACTTGTGCGCCGGATGAACCCGCCGGAGCCACTCACGTTATTTCGGCCTCCGTTTCGCAATTATCAGTTCGACTCGGCCTACGATGAGATGTTCGCCTCGCCGGGCGTGCCGCGCGAACATTATCAAGCGCTGTTTCAGACCCTGCTGGAGTTGCCTCCCGAAGAATTGCGCAAGAGCCAGCAGGCGGCCGACCTTTCGTTTCTGCATCAGGGCATCACTTTCACCGTTTACGGCAACGATGAGGGCACCGAGCGGGTTTTTCCCAACGATCTCTTGCCGCGGATCATTCCTCACAAGGAATGGCAGAAAATCGAGAACGGCCTGACGCAACGGATTGCCGCGCTGAATCTGTTTCTCGAAGATATTTATCATCACGGGCGGATTCTCGCGGATGGCGTTGTGCCCCGCGAACTGGTTTACAGTTGCCGCCACTTCCGGCGCGAGATGCGCGGGCTCACGGTTCCACGAGGGATTTACGTGAGCATTTGCGGCACCGACCTGGTGCGGCTGCCGGACGGCAGTTTCGCCGTGCTGGAAGACAATCTCCGCGTGCCCAGCGGTGTGTCGTACATGCTGGCGAACCGGAAGGTGCTGAAGAAAGTCTTTCCCACACTGTTTCGCGACTACGGCGTGTCTCCGGTCGATCATTATGCGCAGGCTCTGCTGGCCACGCTGCGGGCGCTAGCCCCGGCGAGTTCAACGGCGAGGCACGAACCGAAAGTCGTCCTGCTGACGCCGGGAGTTTTTAACTCAGCCTATTTCGAGCACACGTTTCTGGCGCAGCAGATGGGCATTGAACTGGTCGAGGGGCGCGACCTGCTGGTGCACGACAACATCGTTTATATGCGGACCACGGCGGGGCTGCGGCGCGTGGACGTGATCTACCGCCGCGTCGACGACGACTTTCTTGATCCGCTCTGTTTCCGGCAGGATTCGAGCCTGGGCGTCCCCGGATTATTCAACGCCTACCGCGCGGGGAATGTAGTGCTGGCCAACGCGATTGGAACCGGCGTGGCCGACGACAAGGCGCTCTATGCCTACGTGCCGGCGATCATCCGCTACTACCTGGGCGAGGATCCGATTCTGGCCAACGTTCAGACCTATCTGCTTACCGACCGCTCGCAGCGAAGCCACGTGCTGGAGCATCTCGAAGAACTGGTGGTGAAGGCGGTCGGCGAGTCGGGCGGCTACGGCATGTTGATCGGGCCGCACAGCACCGAGGCGGAAAGGGAAGAGTTCCGGCGGAGGATCGAGGCCGAGCCGCGAAATTATATTGCGCAACCGACGCTGAGTTTGTCGCGGGCTCCGTGCTTTCTTGAGGGCGAGGTGCAGGCGCGGCACGTCGACTTGCGTCCTTATATTTTGTATGGCGAGAATGTGACGCTGGTGCCGGGAGGGTTGACGCGCGTGGCGTTACGGCGAGGATCGCTGGTGGTGAACTCGTCGCAAGGCGGAGGCAGCAAAGATACGTGGGTGCTTCGCGCATGAGAGATCGCTGATGAACGACTGGCGCATGAAGAGTGAAGGATGAACGAGCGGAGGCAAACTGCCATGCTTTCCCGGGTCGCGGACAGTCTTTACTGGATGAGCCGCTACCTGGAGCGCGCCGAGCATACGGCGCGGCTGATCGACGTCGACCTGCAGCTTCGACTGGATCAATCGCCGGAAGCGGGCGCGGGACGCTGGTTGCGGCTGCTGGAGGCTTCACAGGTCGCTCCGCCCGAAGACGGCAAGATCGACGCCGAATCGCTGACTCACGTGCTCACGCTCGATCGGACGAATCCATCTTCTATTTTTTCGTGTGTGGCCGCGGCGCGCGAAAATCTGCGCCAGGTGCGCGAGCAGTGCAGCACGGAAATGTGGGAGCAGCTCAACCGGTTGTACTTGCAGGTGAACGGCACGACCGCGAGCGAGGCATGGCTGCTGCACACACACGTATTTTTTCGTGCTGTGCAGGAAGGCGCGCATCTGTTTCAGGGAGTAACGGATTCGACCATGTCGCACGGCGAGGGCTGGCAGTATATCCAGCTGGGACGATTCGTCGAGCGCACGGACGAGCTGGCGCGGCTAATCGGCACGCACTTCAGGCGGTTGCAGCATCCACTGGATCAAGCGGTGGAGAGTGAAGAATATCTGGAGTGGGTGGGCCTGCTGAAATCGTGCGCGGCGTTTGAGGCATATTGCAAAACGTACAC
>JBEKWZ010000760.1:0-2952 GCA_049512555.1 Candidatus Sulfotelmatobacter sp.
CGCGATCGCCGCCCAAATGGCGTACCGCACCAGCGGATAAACGAGCAGTGTCCACAAGGCAGTGTGAAAACTCTGACCTCCGAGCCAGGCTAGAAAAAACGTGACGCCCAGCATGGCCACAACATAGACGGCCATGAGCATGAGAACGCCGAGATACTTTCCTGCCAGGAATTCCCAGCGGCGCAGCGGGCGGGCCATGACGGCGAGAATTGTTCCCGACTTCATTTCCCCAGCCACCGAATCGGCCGCGGCCCAGGCAGCCAGCAGGCTGCCGAAACCGCTTACGAGTGAGATCACCATCGTCACTTCGTTCAAAATAAATCCCTGCATCTGTTGCGCATTGGCGGCGTTGGTGGCCGACTTAAAGGCCAGCAATGGAGTCATCATCAGCAGCACGATGCAAGCAAACAGACTGCCAAACAACAGGATCACCTTGTTGCGCAGAAAGCTGCCAAAGGTGCTGAGCGCAATGGTGCGAATAGCGACGCTGCGAGTCTTCACTGCGCCCCTCCTTGCGCCACCAACTTCAGGAACGTATCTTCCAGGGAATTCTTCATCGGCGTCAGGCTGACCACATCGCAGCCGCCCACCCACAGCATCTCGGCCACGGCCCGCTTCTGGGCGACATCGACGGCGATCCGCACCCGGTGTGGCTCCCGCTCCAGCGACGCGCCGAGTTGCTTGACGGCAAGTTCCAATTCCTCCGGCAACTGGTCGACAACAATTTCGACGCGGTTGTCTTCGGCCAGCATTTCCTGCATGGAGCCGGTGCGGACCATGTGGCCACGGTCGATGATGATCACGCGATCACAAATTTGTTCGACTTCCGACAGAATATGAGAGCTGAGAAAGATCGTCTTGCCCTCGGCCTTGAGCGCCAGAATCAGGTCGCGGACTTCTTTGCGCCCAGCGGGATCGAGACCCGAAGTCGGCTCATCGAGCACCAGCAGTTCCGGATCGCCCAGCAACGCTTGCGCAATGCCCAGCCGCTGCACCATGCCGCGCGAATATTTTCCGATCTTCAGCCCCCTGTAGCCGTCGAGCTTCACCTTGGCCAGCAGGCCGGAAATCAACGCGGCTGGGTCGGAGGTTTGCCGTCCGCTGAGGCGAAGATGAAATTGCAGAAGTTTTTCCGCATTCAGATAGCGATAGAACGCGAAGTTCTCCGGCAAAAATCCGATGCGCTGTTTGGCGCGCACATCGCCCGGCTCGTAGCCAAACACGCGGCTAAGTCCCGAGCTGGCATAAATGAAACCCATCAGGATGTTCATGCTGGTGGTCTTGCCCGCGCCGTTCGGACCGAGAAAGGCGCAGACCTCGCCCCGCGCCACGGCGAACGAAATATTGGAAAGGGCCGCGACTTGAACTCCACCAAAGCGCCGCTGGTAGACCTTGTTTACCCCGGAGAACTCAATGGCCGGTGTCGCCGTCGCCATCAGTGGCTCCCTTCTGCACCCTTCAACGTGATGCCGAGTGCGTTGGCCAGGCGGAACTCCATGCTCGCATCGAAGCCAGCCCGCCCGTATACGACCTTCCCATTCTTGTCGATCACGAACATCGTCGGGATTCCCTCGACGCCGTAGGCGTTCGCCATCTTCTGGCTGGGATCGAGCAGCACGGGGAAATTCAGTTTCATCGCGGTGGCGAAATCCCCCGCCTCTTTCGTGACTCCGTCAATGCTTACCGCGAGAATTTCGAAGTCGCTGGAGTCAGTATGATTGTTCTTGTAGAACTGGATAAGAGCTGGCATCTCCATCCGGCAGGGCATGCACCAGCTTGCCCAGAAGGCGACCACCAGTTTTTTCTGGCCACGAAAATCTGCCAGGGTGACAGTGCGGCCATCGAGCGTCGAGACCGAGAAATCCGGCGCCGGCTTGGACACGAGTTCCGGCTGTTCGCGCTCGTCTTCCAGTCTGGTTTCAAGCAGGCTGGCGCGCCAGGTCAGCAGCACCGTGACCCCAGCAAGAATAACTATCCCCAGAATCGCGGGCGCCGAGAGTCGGGGCCGGCCATGCGCCTGGGCATCGGGGATAGCGAGAGTGTCCATTGCATTCGGCGGACTGCCCAAGGATCACCACCACTTAAGAACAAGATTACGGGGAGCTGGATTTTCCTACGGCGGAAAGAGGAAGTCTATACTAAAGCGGCCGGAGTCTTTCCAGCGACCATCTCAGAATCCCGGCGGACGCTCCTTTACCACGCCGAGCTCGCGCTCCAGCGCCAGGCCTGCGTTGACCATCGTCCCTTCCTCGAACAAACGGCCAATCAGGGTTACGCCGTGGGGAACGCGGCGTGGCGGATTGAACGTGGGCAGAGGATGCGCCGGGTCGGGGGCCCAATCGCTGCGCGCCTTCGCTACTTCGATGAATCCGGCGCGCAGCACTAACGCGGGATGTCCTGTGAAGTTGGTGATGGTCAGCATTTCGTCGCGGACCGACGGCACCAGCAGCAGATCCACGTGGGAGAACAAGCGCGCCATTTCTTCCGCCACTTTGCGGCGAAGGCGGTCGGCCTGCACGAAATCGACGGCCGAAAGAAACCGCGCCTGGCGGAAAATGTTTGGCCACGCATCCGGCACCTGGGCTTTGAGTTCTCTCAGTCCACCGCTGAGGGTGAGTTCTTCAAACGCCGCGGCGCCTTCCGCGAACAGGATCAGATTCAGCGAGTCATAGGGCCAGTCGGGAATCGACACTTCCACCGGAACCATTCCTACTTTTTTCACTACGTCCACGGCGGCGCGGTCTACGGCAGTTGCGGGATTCTCGTTCATCCACTTCGGGAAGTACCCGACGCGCAGGCCCGCAACGCTCGCGCCGGCATCGAAATCAAGGTGGCTGGGCACGCTGGCTACATCTCGGGCGTCCGGCCCGGTGATCGCGTGCAGCACGAGCATGGCATCTTCCACGCTGCGCGTCATGGGGCCAAGTTTGTCGAGAGACCAGCAGAGCGTCA
>JBEKWZ010000761.1:0-2948 GCA_049512555.1 Candidatus Sulfotelmatobacter sp.
GTCACGAACAACATTGACCTGCAAGGAGACATTCACTGCCGCATCCTACTGACGGCGCCCCTCGAGTCATTCACTATCGGCCACACCATTGTCATGAGCCGCGGCTTGATCGACGTTCTTCCGGATGAAGCCTCGCTGGCCATGGTGCTCGCCCACGAACTTAGCCACATTGTGCTGGGACATCGCCTGGACACCAAGCTCGCTTTCAACGACAAGATGTTCTTCCCGGATGAAGAGTCCTTTCAGCGCCTCGACTTCAAGCGCAACCCGGCGGAAGAGGCAGCGGCCGACACCAAGGCTCTCGAACTGTTGAAGAACTCCCCGTACAAAGACAAGCTGGGCAATGCCGGATTGTTCTTGAAGGCCCTGCAGGAAAAGGCGCCCGAGCTGCAACACCTGATTCGCCCTCACCTGGGAAACAGCTTTGCCGATAAGAAGAACGTCCGCATGGCAGCCCTGCTGGCCTCGGCCCCGAACCTCGACGAGAAACGTGTCGACCAGATTGCGGCTCTGCCACTCGGAGGCCGCCTCAAGGTCGATCCCTGGACGGATCAAGTAGAGCTCAACAAGTCCAAGCCGGTGGCGTTGACTTCCGCGCGCGAGAAAATGGAGTTCGAAATCACTCCGTTCTTCCCGTACCTCACCCGCCTCTCCGCCAGCGGCACAGAGAAAGTTGCGCTTACGACAGGATCGCCGTCACAGACTCAGCAAAAATAATTGTTTCGGGAATTTCGTTCAGGAAAATTGTTCGTGGAACCTTCGTCGGAGAACAGCGGAAGGCCGAAACAACTTGTGCACGCGGAAGGATTGGGGCTCCGTACATCGCAGCTTGCGCCGCTTGGGGATACCGGAGTCACCCCTTATTGAATCGCGCTGCCGACCTGAGAAAACACGTTATTCGCATTCGAACCGATGAGCCGGATCGTGCCCACGACAATGACGAGAATCACAGCTAACATCACTGCATATTCCGCAATGTCCTGTCCACGCTCATCGTTCCAGAGCTGCTTTAACCGTTTCGCCACGGGGCTCCTCTTTCTCACTTTATGACGGCTGTGTCCCCACTCGAACAAGGAACCCGCCGCTACTCACACGTACCCTACCCACAGTTTTCCCAAGCTGATCTGTAACGGAATTGTAGTATTCCGAACCTCATCCGCCAATGGCACGGAAGTGCCACGGTAACCATGGCGCACAACTTCATGCGTAACCCCTGATCAGGCAATGCTTTTCAGAGGTAAGGCCTGATTCACGGCAAACAACGCCAGTTCTAAGCGAGTTGAGACGCCCAGCTTGTCAAAAATATTGCTGAGATGGTGCTTCACCGTATCTTCGCTGATCTTGAAGTATTCGGCTATTTCCTTGTTTGAGTACCCCGCCACCACGGCGGAAACGATTTCCAGTTCGCGCGGGGTCAGGCCAAATTTCTTTTGTCGCGCCTCGTCATGCGATGACTGCATCAGGGTGCGCAGGTACTGCACCAGGTTAGAGACGCTCTCGCGTCCAACCCAGTACTCGCCGGCCATCACGGTGTGGATCGCTTTCAATAAAAGCTGGGTCGCGGAATCCTTGAGCACCACGCCGCGAGCGCCGAGTTGCAGGGCCTCGACGATCTGGCTTTTTTCCGCCGCCGCGGTCAGAAGAATCACACGCACCGGAGTAGCATTCGCCGGCATACTCAATTCCCGCAGAGCTTCCAGTCCGGGATGCTTGGGCATGGCCAGATCGAGAAGGAGAATGTCAGGCTTCAATTGCCGCGCCAGTTTGACCGCCTCGGCGCCGTCCGAAGCTTCGCCCAGAACTTTCAAGTCGGCCTCGGCCTCCAGCAACCGCCGTAGGCCATCGCGGAAGATAGGATGGTCATCGGCAATTACGAGACGAACCTGCTGCGCTTTTCTAAAATTCATGAGGCACTTCTCCACCGCGAGGCACGCTGATTTCCAGACGCGTTCCCTGTCCGGGATTTGATTCTACCGTGAGTCCCCCGGCAATTAAACGCACCCGTTCCTTTATGATCATAGGCCCTTTTCCGGCTTCTTCCATCTGATCCTGGTTATAACGGCCGGCAAACGGAAAACCTTTACCATCGTCTTCCAGAGTCAGGCTCCACTTTTCTTTACTCGATGCCAGACGCACCAGCGCGTGCCGCGCTCCACTATGTTTCCTTACGTTGACCAGTCCTTCCTGCACAATACGCAGGATCTCGCGACAGACGCGCTGCGGCATGTCCAGTTCCCCGAGGTCGGTGACAAACCGCGCCTGGATTCCGGTTTCGCGTTGGAAACGTTCGACGGTGTCGTTCAAAACTCCAAGCAACCGCTGCGCGTCAACATCGATGGCTTTCATCTGCTGCATCAGTTCGCGCAACTTAAGCACTTCTTCGCGCAGCAGGCCCTGGATACGGCCTAATTCCGATCCGATGGGTTTGCCGGCGTCGGATTGCCGGCGCAACACGTCCACCTGCATTTCCACGGCAATCAGCGACTGCACCGCGCCGTCGTGCAGTTCCCGCGCAAACCGCGCCCGCTCGGCCGCTCCCGCACGGCGCCGCAGCCGGTGCAAAAGATAAACGTTGTATACGGCGGGGCCGACCTGGCGAACCAGATCGAGCAGAAAGCGTAACTCCTCTTGCTTCTCGCCCTGCCACACCGGGTTGAATAGAAATACCCGGCCTCTCCACTCCCCCCCAAATAAGAACGAAACGGTGACCATCGAGTCGAACGTTTGAACGTCGCGCAGTTGGGAAATGGATGCGAGGTTCACCACCGGAACCGCGTGACCAGTCGCATCCAATGCCAACGTGGTCCATCGATCCCCATTGAGCGAGGCGTAAGACACATCTCCGGGAAAATCATCCAGATAGATTTTCGCATCGCGCAAGCCGGATTCCAGCCAATGGAACTCGGACGGCGCGTTTCCTTGGGCCCGGTTCAACTCGCCCACAAAAA